>JACPZJ010000120.1 GCA_016195585.1 Nitrospirota bacterium
TGCTTCTCCTTTATAAACAATACCTGCTATGCCTATAACCTACCAGACACCTCTTTTCTTCTATATGAATCAGATATTCATCCTTAAAATGCTTTATTGTGCTCAATACAGGATTAATCGCGCCATCACCGAGCGGGCAGAAGGTCTTGCCCCTCATGTTATCGCATATATCAAGCATTAAATCTATATCCTCTGTTTTGCCTTCATTATTTACAATCCTGTCCAATATCTGTACAAGCCAATGCGTGCCTTCGCGGCATGGAGAGCATTTTCCGCAGGACTCATGTGCAAAGAATTTTAAGAGCCTCCTTGCAACACCAACCATGCAAACTGTCTCGTCCATTACCATAACAGCGCCAGAGCCGAGCATGGAGCCGACAGCGCCAACAGACTCATAATCCATGTTAACATCTATATGCTCAGGCTTTAAAACAGGCGTTGATGCGCCGCCAGGTATTACTGCCTTCAGCTTCTTTCCATCTTTGATACCGCCTCCATATTTATAGATTAAATCCTTCAAAGGCGCGCCCATTATAAGTTCATAATTTTCGGGCTTGTTTACATGGCCGCTTATGGAGTAAATCTTTGGACCCGGGCATTTTTCAGGACCCATTGCCTTAAACCAATCAGCGCCATTCTTTATAATATGGGAGACATTGGCAAGCGTCTCAACATTGTTTATAACAGTCGGCTTGCCCCAGACGCCGACATTCACTGGAAATGGCGGCTTTATCCTTGACTGCCCGCGCTTTCCTTCAAGTGATTCTATCAATGCCGTCTCCTCGCCGCACACATAGGCGCCTGCCCCTTTGTGGACATAGAGGTCAAAATCAAATTTCTTGCCAAGAATCTTTTTGCCTAAAAAGCCTTTTTTGTATGCCTGTGCAATCGCCTTTCTCAAAACATCAGCGCCATAGGCATATTCGCCTCTTATCACAAAAGATAGCGCGGTGTATTCTTATCTGCTGCTGCAAATTCCCATTTCTTTCCTGTTGGGAAACCAGCGCCGCCCCTGCCTCTTAAGCCAGACTTCTGGACAATATCAATAACCTCTTTTGGCGTATATTCCTTCAATGCCTTTTCAAGGGGCTTATAGCCGCCGTCTTTCAGATAGGTTTCAATATCCGTTGAGTTCGGCTTATTTATGTTTTTTAGTAAGATGTCGTTCATTTTTAAATTACCCACCCTCCCCTTTATCCCCTCCCATCAAGGGAGGGGAATTTGTCTCTTTGGCTCCTTTAGTCCCCTCTCCCCTTGTGGGAGAGGGTTAGGGTGAGGGGTTTTATCCTACTTCAATTCCTCTAATATCCTGTCTATCTCCTTCTCTGTCAGATTCTCATAATATGCATCATTCACCTGCATCATAGGCGCTGTGCCGCATGAGCCGAGGCACTCAACAGTTATTAATGTAAACCTATTATCAGGTGTTGTCTCGCCTACTTTTATGCCGAGCTTATTCTCAAGATATTTTACTATATGGTCTGCGCCTAAAAGCGAGCATGAAAGGTTCGTGCAGACCTGAATAAGATGATTGCCTGTCGGCTTTGTCTTATACATTGTATAGTATGTGGCAACGCCAAAGACCGTTGACCTCGGCGCCTTTAATAAATCCGCCACATACTGGAGGGCGCCATCATCAAGATAACCAAACTCATCCTGCGCAATATACAATGCAGGAAGAAGGAGCGCATCAGTTGAGGGATAATCCTTCATGAGTCCCTTTATTTTCCTCATCCCCTCTTCTGAAAAGGCATAACCTTTCTTTTTTGTCTCTGTCTCAGCCACTATCTGTCTACCTCACCGAGAACTATATCAATCGTTCCTATTATAGCAATAACATCAGCAATCATATGACCCTTTGCCATATAATCAAATGCGCCGAGATGAACAAATGACGGCGCCCTTACCTTCATGCGATAGGGCCTGCTGCTCCCGTCGCTTACAATATAAATACCGAGCTCGCCTTTTGGAACCTCTGTTGCACAGTACACCTCGCCCGGCGGCGTCTTATAACCCTCTGTCACCAGCTTGAAGTGGTGGATCAGCGACTCTATATCTGTCATGGTCTTTTTCTTTGGCGGCAATACTATCTTTGGGTCATTTATCAGAAACTCCCCCTTTGGCATCTTATCAAGACACTGTTTGATAATCATGCGGCTCTGCCTCATCTCTTCAACACGGATCAAGTATCTATCGTATACATCGCCGTTCTTGCCTAATGGCACAACAAAATCAACCTTATCATAAGCAGCATAGGGCTCGGCCTTTCTAATATCGTAGTTCACGCCTGAGCCGCGGAGTGTTGGCCCGCTTAAACCGAAGTTGATTGCATCCTCTGCGCTGATGACGCCTACACCCTTTGTCCTTCCCAGCCAGATCCTGTTATTTTTTATCAGGGTATCATATTCATCAATACGGGATGGGAATATCTCTATAAACTTATATGCCTTATCTATAAACTCTGATGCTGCATCCCTTCTTACGCCGCCGGGGATATAATAGCTTGTTGTAAGCCGCGCCCCGCAGATTATCTCAAAGAGGTCAAGGACAAGCTCCCTTTCGCGGAAGCAGAAGAAAAATACCGTCATCGCGCCAAGATCTATTGCGTGTGTGCCGAGCCACAGGAGGTGGCTCGCAATCCTCTGCAGCTCTGCAACAATGGTCCTGATATACTCTGCCCGTTCAGGAACCTTTATCTGTAATAGCTTCTCCACTGCCCTCACATAGGCAAAGTTATTCGTCATTGACGCAACATAATCAAAGCGGTCTGTCAGGGGTATTATCTGGTTGTAAAGGCGGCTCTCAGACAGCTTCTCAATGCCGCGGTGCAGATAGCCGACATGAGGTGTGGCCTTTAGAACCTTCTCCCCGTCAAGCTCAAGGACAAGCCTTAAGACGCCGTGAGTGCTGGGGTGCTGGGGCCCCATATTTAAAAGCATTTCTTCTGTTCTAATCATAGTATTCATAAAAAGTATTCATAAAAAAAGACTAAAAATGCCCCAGTAGTAAAATACAAAATCTGAAAAATTTCGTACTCTGCTGAAAGGGACATTTATTTTAATACTTATTACTCAACACCAAATCTATATGTCAGCGCTACGCCAAAGCCATTCTTATCACCTAAACCGACCTCAGCCTTTGCAGACAACTGCTTTGTAAGGCGGAACTCCATTCCGCCGAAACCGCCAAACTTTGTCTTGCTCCAATACTCCTCATAGTAATAATCACCGCCAGAATTCCTCAACTCCAGTTTACTATATCTGTCAGAATATCTTCCGCCGAGATATGGAATAATCCTAAAGGATTGAGATATGTGGATATCATATCCAAAGATAAGATTGCCCTCCCAATCGTATATATTATTTTTTGATTCAGAATATCCGTAAAGGCTATAGTTAGATACCCTGCCCATATTGAATATGCCTGTTCCTGCAAAATAGAGGCCAAAGGGGAACTTATAACCTGCCCTGAGGCCGCCGCCGCCGTATATCCCTGCCTCGCTCTTTCCAACCTTTGTATCATCCTTAAACTCATCAAATATTGTTCCAACATTTACAAAAAAATTCAGCCAATCAGCAATGCCGTAAGTAAATTTCGCTGAATAGATTGCATCAGTAAGCGATGGTTTGAGCTTGTTTAAATCAGTTATGGTTGACTTTGAATATACTGTAAGCACCCCACCTACATTTGATTTGCCGTAATCCATCTTTATCTTTCTTTTTCCATAATCCACAGTCAAAGCGGTATCAAGGAGATCCTTTTCAATCATATCCCCGCCGCTCTCTGCCTTAATAGTTTCGGTATTTAACAAAAGAGCTATTACAATAAGAAAAATTACAATGGATATTTTTTTCATTTTTTTCCCTCCTACCTTCATTAAAATTAAATAGCTGCTATTTCCCCTTAATCAATATCCGGGATAAAATCAAAGGTGCTTCTTTCTCCCCTGCCTTCAGTTGGATAGTCCTTTCTGAGCGGATGGCCGACAAAATCCTCCGGCATGAGTATCCGCCGCATATCAGGATGACCTTTAAAGTTTATACCCATAAGGTCATAGACCTCTCGTTCAAGCCAGTTGGCGCCCTTCCATATCGGACAGATGGAATCTATTACTGCGTCTTTCTCAGGCGCCCTCGCCTTTATCCTTATCCTGTGATTATGCTTTACTGAATAAAAGTGATATACAAC
>JACPZJ010000093.1 GCA_016195585.1 Nitrospirota bacterium
GTCCTGTGTTGATTCAAGGCCTACTAATAATACCCTGAAACCTGCCCTATAAATTTTTTTAACAAGGTCAGGTCTTGCAGCAAGGTTTAATCTCGTATTTATAAAATAGGTCTTATCTATCTTTTCTTCTATTAATAAATCGCAAATCCGTTCCATCCTCTTTAGGTCATTTGTCATGTTGTCATCTGTAAAGCCCACATATCTTGCCTTGATTGTTTTTAGCTCTTCAATAACAGATTCAGGGGAGCGGGCTGACCAGTTTCTTTTCTCGCCGAGCGGATTGGAGCTAAAATCACAATATTTGCAGCTAAACGGGCAGCCCCTTGAACTTGATATGGTATCCCATTCAACGCCGAGATCCAAATCCTGCAGCTTTACCGTGTATCTATATCGTCTTAAACTCCTGTCAGGGTAGATATTATCCATAACCTTTGAAAGGCTCCTTGGAGCATTATGGATAACAGATCCGTTTTTTCTGTAAGATATGCCGGTAATCTCTGATAAAGGCTTATCCTGCAGGATATCCCTTATTATCTCCTCCCCGTCGCCCCTTACGATTATATTTATATTGGGGCAGTCATTTAAAAAGATATCAACATTTTCAGTGGCGTATCTCCCCCCTATAATGGTTGTGGTGTTTTTGGGAAGGCTGTTTATCAGCTCCTTTACCTCTTTTTCTTCATGCCACCAGTTTATACTTATGCAGATAAGGTCTGTTGTCTTATCTATAAATGCCAATGCGTCTTTCTCAAAACGCATATCTATTATTGTAATCCTCTCTACAAAATCCTTCATTGCAGAGGCAATATGCTCTAAACCCAGAGGTGGAACGATTCCGATATCTGATATCTCTTTTCTTTGTGGATGTATGCACAGGGCATTCTTGTATTTCATAGTTAAGTAAAATATTAACACTAATTCCACGAAAGGGCAAGCAATTTGCGTTATATTGCGGGTTTAAAATCATCCTTTTTAACGTGGTAAAGGAAGGACTAAACTATGCCGGGTATGAATCTGTATCTTACCTTTTTCATGTATTCCCTGTATTCTGCAAATTTTTTCAGGTGGCGCTCCTCAGTAAGGGCGCGCAAAATATATATGACATTCCACATCAGATGGCCAAAAAGATATTCTATACTCCAGAACCTTGTGTAAAATACAGACTGAACCCACCATAGGAGGAGTTTGAAAGTAGTTCCCGGATGCCTGATCATCCCATAGAGGCCTCTTGTTTGAAGCCTTTTAAATGTAATATTTGCAATAGAGGGACCGAGGGAGACATCTGCATATACATGGGCAATGAGCGCTGATATTTCCAGAAATTTTATTGAGTAAATAAATGCTGCATCATTAAAAAGCATTGAATCAGGATATTTTTCCGCAGCAAGGGGGCCAAAAGGGAAAAGAAGCCCTGTAACATTATTCATAGGCGCATAACAGGAAAGGCAGACAAGCCATCCCCCGACTGTCATGTCAATAGAGCGGCTCCTGTTTTCTATCCACCGCGATTCAATGCAGTAACTGAGGCTGGCATTTGTTGTATCCATGAGCCAGAGTATGGCGCTTGTCCATGTAAGGATTGCAAAGAGGTTATAACCCTGAAAATTATATTGAGAGGATCGTATGGCATTATCAATATTTGCATACACCTGAATAATCATAAAGGGGATAAAATAACCCCTCATTATGATATTTAACAATACCTTTCTGTTATATTGTTTTGCGAACACCTTAAATACAGAGCCGATGCCCTCCTGCCTGAAGAGCCTGCGGGTTATATCTTTAATAATATGAATTATCCTGATGGCAGGGTCATAGAAATCCTCTGTGCTTGAGGATTTAAATATGAGTGTTATAAAAAAATACGGAAGGCCAAGAATCAGATAGAGCTTTAGCAGATCGGAAAAGAAGACCCTGTTCTTTTCAATGGCCTTATAATATGGATGTATATCATAAAAGCTGTATCCTGCATATAAAACAATCAGCCATACAACATATCGGGCAATGGATTTTTTAAGCAGGAGGACAGGTTTTATATCCCTCTGGATTGAGAAATGGCTCTGGCCCCTACCCTGCCTTATTAAATTTACAATGCCGTAAATAATTGCAAGGGCAAGGACAGGAACAAAGAAAAATTCCCCATGCGAACCGATACGGGCAAAGATATAAAATGAAAGGAGGGCAATAATAAGATTTATAAAAACAAATAGGTGTGGCGAAATATTACCGACTCTCACCCTTCGGCCTTGAGCTTTTCAATCTCTCTGGTTATTATTACCTCTGCAAGGGATGGAACTACCTCCCACACAACCTTCTCTGCAATATCCTTTGAGACATTAATAATCATCCCCTCTATCTTTTCCTCAAATATCTTTGCAGTGGCGCTCTCTATTTCTTTTCCTATATCATCTATTGAAAGGTTCTTGGCAAGTTTCTTTGCCTCTTCATTAATAACTGAGAGCACTTCCTTCTTTATGTCAGAAGGAATAAGTTTCTGTACAGTATCCCTTATCACGCCATTGATTGCATCCCTTGACGAGGCATCCTCTATCATCCTCCTGCCATGCGCCTCTAAATCCTTCCTTAACTCCCTTATAACAGCATCAGGCGATATTGATTTTACAATATCCTTGGTTGATTCCCTCACCAGACGCATCTGCTCATCTTTTATCTCCTGAGAGGATATACCGCCAACCCTCTCTCTAACCACCTGATTCAATACCCTCTTCATCTCAGACATGATCTCATCTTTAGAAATGCCTGCGGCTGCATCTTTACAATATTTCTGGGCTGCCATTACCACCTGTTCCTTTATCTCCCTTGTGGAGACTGCCCCTACAATGCCCTTTACAGCAGTTTCAATTACACCGGCAGCCTCTTTCTTAAGCATCTCAGGAGACAGCATGCCCTTTATAGCAGCGCCTATATCCTCTTTGGATACGGCCTTTGCAGCAGGTTTTGCCTCCCCTTCGCCTGCTAATTCAGTTATATCATAAAATGGTATATCTCCCTCTTCCTTCCTCTTTTCCGGCTCTATAGTTATCTTCGGCCCTATCTCATGTTCCAGCTCCCTCGCCTTATCAAGGTTCTCAAAGGAGACAAGCTCCATATCTCCTGAAAGGCCCCTGCCGCCTGATGGTTCTCTGCCGCTGGCCTCATCTTCTTTTCTCTCCTCATTTATCTCCTCAATCTTTATATCCTCAATAGGTATTGTTTCGGATGCTGCTTCTTCTTTCAGGGATATTGCATCCTCCTCAGTAAGCTCCACAACCTCATAGGCATCCGCACCGCTGCTATTGCCTATGTAGCTTATTGCCTTGTCAATAAGCTCTGCTGATTCAAATGGTTTATTAAGATAATCTGAGGCGCCTGAGAGGTTTGCCTTATTCATGTCAAAAAAATCAGGCTTGCCGACTAATAAAATAACAGGGATATTTTTAAGCCTTTCACTCGTCTTTATCCTTTTGCACAGCTCATACCCGTCAATCCCCGGCAGGAATATATCGGCAAGAATAATATCAGGCCTTATCTCCTCTGCCAGTCTGATGGCAGTCTCTCCATCCCTCGCTGAGGTAACATCAAAGCCCTCAGTGGAAAGGCTGAATTCAACCACCTTTTGAATCGTTATGCTGCTGTCTGCAAGAAGTAATTTTCTGGGCATTCACATTCCTTCCTAAAGAGTCATTCGGCCTAAAGCGCCATCTGAATTCTCCATTGGGTCGTAAAGAGCGCATACAAATCAAGTATTACAACAGGCCTCTCATCGTATTTTATAATCCCCTTTATATATTGAGAACCGATCCCCATTACCTTTGGCGGCGGCGGTTCTATCTCGCCTTCTTCAACCGTAGCAATTCCCATTACCTCATCAACTGTCAGACCGAGTCGTTCGCTTAAATTTATTATCACAACAAACCTTTCGCCATCAATAGGGTCATCAAGGCTGAATCTCCTCCTGAGGCTTACCACCGGCAGGAAATCACCCCTGTAATCCATTATCCCTTTTACATAAAAATAGGAAAGGGGTATCTCCCTTATCTTAGCAGGCGGCAATATCTCAACTGTGTCATTAAGCCTCGCCCCAAAGAGTTTATCAAATATCCGAAATATCATGAACTGATATTCGGAAGCCTTCTTTTCCATCAGGCCTTTCCTGCATAGGACGCAGAGATTATTTCACTTTCATTTAAAAAAAGCACCGCCTCGCCATTTACCCTGCCGACCCCCGTAAAATAAGTAATGCTGCTGTCCATTATCATCTTTGGCAGAGGCCTTATTGCCTTGGGGGAAAAAGAAATAACCTCTAAAACTGCGTCTACTATCAGACCTATCATCTTATTGGGATTCCCCAGCACAAGTATCTTTACATTGTCACTGAAATTGCCTTCACCGAGCTGCAGGAGCATATTCAGGTTTATAACAGGCGCCTCCTTTGATCTGACTGACAGCCTGCCCCTGTATACCCCTTCCCCTCTTTCTTCCTTTAATTCGCCCGGCTCGCTGATAGATATCAGATTCTTTATATTAAGGCCGAATTTTTCGCCTTTTAATAAAAATATTATAACCTGCTCTTCTGCCCTTGCCTTATCCATAAAATTACCTATATGACCTATATAACCTACTTCAGAAGCTTTTTAACCCCCTCCAGAAGCACCTCTTCTTCAAAGGGCTTTACCACATATTCCTGCGCGCCCATTTCAAAGGCCTTCTGCCTGTGCTTCTCGCCTGCCCTTGATGTCAGCACTATTATAGGTATATCGCTGAGTTCAGGATTCCTCTTTAATTCTGCAATAAGCTCATATCCATGCATTATCGGCATCTCAAGGTCTGTAATAATCAGGTCTACCTTTATCTGTCCCACCTTATTCAGGGCCTCAAAGCCGTCGCTTGCCACCTCAACCTCATAACCTGCCCTTATAAGAAAGTGGCTTACATACTTTCTTATACTTATAGAATCATCTACAATAATAATCCTCGGCTTTTCAAGAGAGATATCCTGCTTCTTTACAGAGACCCCTGCATCTGCTGTCTTCTTCTCCGCCCTGAGAGAGGTCTTTACATCCACAGCCTTTTTGCCTGTCAGGAGGCTCTCGGAAACCAGCGCAGCAGTATCTATTATGAATCTTACATCACCATCTCCGGAAATAGTAGCGCCGGAAAAGAACTTGAGGTTTTTTAAATAAGCCCCCGCTCCCTTGACAACAATCTCTTCCTGCCCAGCAATATCATCAACCATAAGGGCTATCTTCTTTTCAGCCAGTTTCAATATAAGCGTCGGATTAAGATCAACAGGATGCAGGCTTTTTTCACGCGAGGCATGGAGATTGAGCACCTTCTCAAGCCGCAGGAGAGGCAGAACCCTTCCCCTTAGGTTAACCACCTCAGAGCCTGCAACGTAATCTATCTCCTTCTTCGAAAATCTTGTTGTCTCATCAATCAGGTTCAGGGGGATGGCAAACTCCTGATCCCCTGATTTAACAATCAATGCCTGTGATACAGCCAATGTGGATGGCAGTTTTATTATGAATTTAGTGCCCGCCCCAACCTCTGTCTGCACCTCAATCTGGCCGTTCAGCTTCATTATATTGGTCTTCACCACATCCATGCCGACGCCCCTGCCGGATATGGCATTAATCTCTTTAGATGTGGAAAATCCAGGCAGGAATATAAGGTTTATTGCCTCTTCATCTGTCAACGTATCCTTTTCAGCCCTCGCAATAAATTTCTTCCCGATCGCTGCCTCTTTTACATCCTCGGGATTTATACCATTGCCGTCATCGCCTATTTCAATTACAACATTATTACCTTCCTGATGGGCCTTAACATACACCAGCCCTGTCTCATCCTTGCCGTTTAATTTGCGGTTATAAGGCGCCTCAATGCCGTGTGATATTGCATTTCTAATTATATGGATCAGCGGATCAGCTATTAGTTCAAATACCGCCTTATCAATCTTTGTATCACCGCCGATAAAGTCAATCCTTACCTTCTTATTCTGACTCTGGGAAACATCCCTTACCAGCCTCGTAAACCTCTGGAAGAGCTTTTCTATTTCAACCATTCGCACAAAGGTGATCTCCTCCTGCAGGCTTGTGGTTATCTTGCTTATCTGGGATGCGCCCTCTTCAATCTTATAAAAGAATCCGGATAGCTCTACCATTATCTCGGACATATCATTTGTAATCTCTACAAGCTTGCGGGAGAGGATATTAAAATCGTCATACCTGTCAAACTCAAGCTCAAAGAAGCCTTCAAATCCCCCTGCTCCCTGCGCCTTCTTCTTTTCTGCAACATCAGAAGAGAAGCTCATTGGCGAGAGATTGAATTCGTATTTGCTCTCAAAGTCCTTAACAACCTTTAAAAGCCGCGCCTTGCTCTTTTCAAGCTCATCCCTTATATCCCTGACAGACTCAAGCTGTCCTACCACCCTGTTTCTGTTAACAACCAGTTCGCCGGCAAGGTTCATCAGATTAGAAAGCTGGTCTATCTGTACACGGATCGTCCTCTTTTCTATATCACTTACATCAGCGCTGCGCCTGCCGGGAGGTCTTCGTTCTACCTCCAACGGCCTCGCAGGCCCTGCAGCAGACGAAACCTCTGCCTCTTCATCTTCTGCTTTATTTTCCTCTTTTACCTCGCTCTCATCTTCAACCTCTTTAATGGCCTCCTCCACATTTATAACATCGGATTCGCCTTCCTCTTTTTCAACAAAGATCTTATCCAGAGACTGATAGACCTTATCAATTGACTCATCCTCTGCCTCAGCAGAAACACCTTCCACAGGAATCTCTGCCTCTGCCTGTTCTTTTTCCGCCCTTCTGTTAACAAGTATGTCATATTTCTTATTTATTGCGTCCCTCAGGGAGCCGTCCTCGCTCCTTCCAGAGGCAATATCATCAAGGAGCACCTTTACTATATCAAGCACCTCAAAGACAAAATTGATTGTCTCCCTGTCAGGGACGATCTTCCCTGATCTTACAGACTCAAGGATGTCCTCTGCACGATGGGCAACATCACTGACAACCCCAAAGCCCATCATGGCTGATGAGCCCTTTAATGTATGGGCATCACGGAAGAGGCTGTCAATTAATTCAATATTCTGGGGATTGTTCTCAAGGGCAAGGAGGTTGCTGTTGAGGTTTGTAATATGGTCGCCTGCCTCAATAAGAAAGAATTCAATTATTGCTGATTTATCAAAACCCTTTGCCATAGTATTTAAAATCCAAAGAGGGGTTCAGGGGGTCGGGTGAATATTTTTTTTCACTTGAACCCTTAACCCCTCGGCCGCTTGAATCCTTTTTTAGGATACCCTCATATCATCTGTTAACAGGATAACCTCCTCCTGAGATGCGGCAGTTTCACCCATACCAATAGCAGGGCTGGCCGCGCCTGCTTTTAATGCCTTGCTGGTCTTAAATCTTCCAATGGCCTCGCTCAGCCTGTCTGTCATGCTCGTGAGCTGTGAGATGATCTTCATTGTCTCACGGGAGGATTCAAATGTTTTCTGTGATATCTTTGATGTTGTCTCCATTGAACGCACAACACCCACCGCGCCTTCCACCTGCTGTTTTGCCGCTACTGATATCCCCTGTATAAGCGATGCTGCCTTTGAAACGATGCCTTCAATTGCCTTGAGGGCTGCGCCTGCGCTGTCAGCGAGAACCGTGCCATCCTCAACATCCCTTGTTCCATTCTCCATTGCTGTAACTGCCTCGTTTGTCTCAACCTGTATGCCTTTAATAAGGCCTGCAATTTCTTTTGTCGCCTTGGATGACCTCTCTGCGAGCTTTCTTATTTCATCAGCAACGACTGCAAAACCGCGTCCCTGCTCGCCTGCCCTCGCCGCCTCAATAGCAGCATTTAAGGCAAGGAGGTTTGTCTGGGCGGCAATGTCATTAATAACCTCAATAATCTTGCCGATCTCCATTGACCGCTCTCCGAGGCTCTTTATCTTCTTGCTTGTCCCCTGAACCGTAGATCTTATCCTGTGCATGCCTGCAATTGTCTCAGCAACTGCCTTCTCGCCTTTATTTGCAGCCTCTGTTGCATGTCTTGCAGCATTTGCCGCCTCTTCTGTATTTGATGCAACCTGCTGCATTGACATGGCCATGCTGTCAACAACTGATGATGCCTTATTTATCTGTACCACCTGCTCCTCAGCGCCCCTGCTCATCTCGCCTATGGCGCCGAGCATGGTATCTGTGGCGGTCTTGACCTCCATACCTGATTCTCTGACCTGCTCAATAAGATTGTTAAGCCCGTTGACCATCAGATTAAATGCATCGGCAACAGAGCCGAGGGCATCTGATGTAACCTCTGCCTGAACAGTCAGGTCTCCGTCTGCTGCTGTGGAAACGATATCAAGGAGGTCCATAACCTGCGCCTGTAATTTATCCCTCTCTGCCTCTGTTTGCACCATTGTCCTTAAGCGTACAATCGTCTCATTAAAGGTCTCTGCAAGATGGCCAAGCTCATCAGAGCTTCTTATCTCAAGCTCATGGCTCAGATCGCCCTGACCAACCTTCTCGGCTACACTTATTATATTCTTAATAGGATTGACCATAACTTTGTTTGCGACCACAATAGCAGCTATAGTAATAATTAGAAAGGCTATACCAAAGTATATAAGAAATCCGATAATATGGTTATTAGCCTCTTTCTTTATTTCTGCCGTGGACATGCCGAGGTGCACGCTTCCAATAAGGCCTTTTAGGATAGGCATATCAATATCTATTACCTCTACACCCCCAAGTTTTAAGATTCTAACGAATTCACTGGTCTCACCCTTCTTTCTTACATCCTGCTCCTCCTTTTCCTCAAGGAGTGTATCAGGGACATTCCCTTCAAAGGTGTGGGCCAATATCTTGCCATCATCGTTTTTTATAAAGACATGGCTTATAGTAGTGTCCTCTTTCTTAGTCTCTGTAACAATAGTTTTGAGTATATCCACACTATTTGTCAGAACAGGGTTCTGCGCCTTATCTGCAACACCCTTTGCCATAGCGATTCCTCTTTTCGTTATCTCACTCTCCAGCTCTGTTTTAAATGCCGTAATAAACTGATAACCAGCGACAATTCCCAGCACCAGTGTTGTGGCAATTATAAGAACTGCAACCTTCAGGCTGAGGCCAAATCCCTTTCCTGAAACATCAGGCGGCTCAATGCGCCTTTTCTCCCTTCCTTCTGCCATAAATACCTCCCTAATTGATATTATTCTAATTTTGTATCATCAATTATCTTCTTGGGATCAAGGAGCGCCAGAACCTTGTCAGGCAGTTTGCTTATGCCTATAAGGTATCTTGCCATATCTTCGCCCCTCCTTATTTCCACAGGCTCTATGACTGACCTTGTAAGGAAAACCACATCGCCGATCTGATCCACTACTATACCCACAATCATATTGCCGGAGTTTATAAGAATAATATTGCTGTTAACATCCGCCTTCCATGACGGCTTTTTTAAAATCGGTTTTATATCAATCACTGGAACTATATTGCCTCTTAGGTTAATTACCCCAAGGATATACTCAGGCGATGTAGGCACCTTAAATATCTTTTGTATATTAATTATCTCCTGTATATACGATATCTCAATCCCATATAATTCATTCTCAAATTTAAAGGTGCAGTATTGTACAGATGGTTCTATAGGCTCTTCATCTGTATTCTGCTCTAATACCTCTTCATCAGGCATAATATTCTATCCTTATAATTTCTTCCTTGCAGGCCTCTCCTTTAAAGCCTTTGAAGCCTTCTTCTTTACAGGTTTTACCTCGTCAACAAAGGCAAGGTCTTTACTTAAATATTTCCTCCCTTCGCCGAACAGGAAATCTATGAACTTCTTCTTATTGCCTGTCGGCTCGCCCTTTGTAACCATATAATCAGTCATTTTCCAAGGATATGTCTGGTCTATCAGGCTTTCGCGGGAAGGGGTTATGCCATTTATATTTAAGACCTTGGCTAATCTCCTGTTCACCATGCTCAAAAGGATAAAGCCAA
>JACPZJ010000090.1 GCA_016195585.1 Nitrospirota bacterium
GATGGCAGGAGGGAGCCCTTTGACAGGCAGAAGATACTTCAGGGATTATTAAAGGCATGTGAAAAGAGGCCTGTGGGGATCACAGCCCTTGAAGAAATTGTAAATAAGATAGAAAAGAAACTGCAGGAGAGCGGGGAGAAGGAGATACCGAGTTCTGTTATAGGCGAGGAGGTTATGCATGCCCTGCATAAACTTGATCAGGTGGCCTATGTCAGATTCGCATCTGTATACAGGGAATTTAAGGATATAAATGAATTTATGGATGAGCTTAAGGACCTCTTAAAAGATGAGCGGAAGGAAAAGGAAAGATAGGATGAATGGTTTTAAAGGGGGGATTCATCCTCACTATTCAAAGGAAAAGACCGAGCGGCTCCCGATACTTGATGCAAAGATGCCTGAGCGGGTGGTTATTCCGCTTGCCCAGCACATAGGCGCGCCATGCGAGCCTATAGTTAAGATTGGCGAGGAAGTCAAAAAAGGGCAGAAGATAGGCGAGGCAAAGGGCTTCGTCTCTGCGCCTGTGCACAGCTCTGTCTCAGGCAAGGTAACAGCCATTGGCAAGTTTCCGCACCCTTCTGGCAGGGATGTCTTATCTATAGTAATTGAATCAGATGGGAAAGATGAATGGGTTGACGGCCTCATTGCGCGGCCTGATTACTTAAAGCTCCCTCCTGAGGAATTAAAAAAGATTATACATGAGGCAGGCATCGTAGGCCTAGGCGGCGCTACCTTCCCAACACATGTAAAGCTCACTCCTCCTCCGGAAAAAAAGATACGGATAATAATCTTAAATGGCGCAGAGTGCGAGCCTTATCTGACCGCTGACCACCGCCTGATGGTTGAGAAGCCAGAGGAGATTGTTGAAGGCCTCCGCATCTTAATGAGGATACTCAATGTGCAGTATGGCTACATTGGCGTGGAGACAAATAAGGCTGATGCTGTCTCAAGGCTTACAGAGATTGTTGCAAAAATACCAAAGGAGAGGCTGGCAGAGACCTATGTGGAGCGATCGGGTATTGAGTGGACAAAAGAGGTTGATGCAGGTCCGAATATAAAAATAATCCCGCTTGATGTAAAGTATCCGCAGGGCGCAGAGAAGCAGCTTATTAAGGCAATTTTAAACAGGGAGGTTCCGTCAGGCGGTTTGCCAATGGATGTGGGGGTTGTTGTACAGAATGTCGGGACTGCCTGTGCAATATCTGAGGCTGCCCGCTTTGGCAGGCCATTGATTGACAGGGTGACAACAATTACCGGTGCAGTCATGTATCCAAAGAATCTCCGTGTAAGAATTGGGACGCTCTTTTCAGCATTAATAGAAGAGTGCGGCGGTTTTTCAGAAGAGCCGGCCAAGATAGTCATGGGCGGGCCGATGATGGGCATTGCCCAGCATACGCTGAATGTGCCTGTAATTAAGGGCACATCCGGGATAGTTATTCTGCCGAAGGCGGCTGCGGGTGAAAAGGATTTCTATGACTGCATACGTTGCGGCATGTGTGTAAGGGCGTGTCCAATGGGGCTTCTGCCGAATATGCTCGGCATCTATGGTGAGCTGAGGCTTGTTGAAAAGGGCGAGGAGTTCAGGCCTATGGACTGCATAGAGTGCGGGTGCTGCAGTTTTGTGTGCCCGTCAAAGAGGCCGCTGGTGCATTTTATAAGATATTTAAAAAATGAGCTTTCAATAAAGAGGAGCAGGGCAAAGGAAAAGAAAGAGGCAGTGACGGTATAAATTTATGTTAAATAAATCTCCCCTAACCCCTCTTTTCCAAAGAGGGGACAAAGGAATTTCCCCCTTTGAAAAAGGGGGATTAAGGGGGATTTTAAAAATATGGGAAAACTTGAAGAACTAAGATTAGTGGTCTCCTCCTCGCCCCATGCACAGAGCGAGGAGACAATAGAAAAGATAATGTATTATGTAATCCTTGCGCTCCTGCCTGCCGCAGGCGTGGGGATATACTTTTTTGGCTTTAATGCCATTAGGGTTATTGTACTTTCCGTTGTTACGGCAATTATCTCAGAGGCGCTGATGCAGAAGGCAATGGGAAGGAGGATCGCTGTAAAAGACGGCAGCGCCGTATTAACAGGTCTCCTCCTCGCAATGAATTTGCCGTCAAATGCGCCATGGTGGCTTGTGATTATTGGTTCTGCCTTCGCCATTGTTATCGGAAAGCAGGTATTTGGAGGGCTCGGTTTTAATATATTCAATCCCGCATTAGTTGCGAGGGTCTTTTTGATCATATCATGGCCTGTGCAGATGACTACATGGCCAAAGCCTTTGCCGCTATTCTCAAAGGCATTAGTAGATGCTGTTACAGGCGCAACGCCGCTCGGGCTCTTAAAGGCAGAGTTGTTATTAAAGGACAATATCGGCGAGGTTGCAAATATCAGTATGATAGACCTGATTATCGGGAATGTAGGCGGGAGCCTCGGCGAGGTCTCAGCCATTGCGCTGCTGCTCGGCGGCATCTTCCTGATTTATCGTAATTATATATCATGGCATATCCCTGCCTCTTTTATTGGCACAGTGATAATTATAAGCGGTATATTCTGGATTATTGATCCAACGAGATATGCAGGCCCGCTTTTTCACACTGTGTCAGGCGGTTTGATGCTCGGCGCCTTTTTTATGGCAACAGATTATGTCACCTCGCCAATAACACCAAAGGGGATGCTCATCTTTGGCTTTGGCTGCGGTCTAATAACTATCCTCATCAGGCTCTTTGGCACATATCCCGAGGGCGTCTCCTTCGCCATCCTGTTAATGAACATGGTTACGCCATTAATAGATAAATATATTAAGCCAACGCTCTTTGGGGAGGTAAAAGAGGGTGCTTGATATAATAAAAAACTCCCTTAAGATGGGCATGGTGCTCCTTGTTATATGCGTAATTGCTGCTGCTGCGCTTGCACAGGTATACAGCATAACAAGCGTGATCATAAAAAAGAATGATGAAGAGACAGAGAAGAAGAAGAGAAAGGATGTTATACCGCTCGCAGTAAGATTTGAAGAAAAGGATATTGATGGCAAGAGATACATCCTTGGCTATGATGCAGAGGATAAGATGATTGGCGGGATATTTAAGGCTGCGCCGAGAGGCTATGGCGGCCCCATAAACATCACCGTTGGCGTTGCGCCTGATAACAGCATTGCCGCGGTTGTTATAACAAAGCTTGATCAGACAGAGACCCCGGGGCTCGGCACAAAC
>JACPZJ010000092.1 GCA_016195585.1 Nitrospirota bacterium
GGCTGTCAACATAGATAATGCCAAGCACATCATCCATCTTCCATAGAGGAACGCACATGGCAGAGCGTATGCCATAGAGGATAATGCTCTCGCCGCCTTTAAACCTCGGGTCTATCTTTGCATCTGATGTAAGGATTGAGACCTTCTCTTTTAATACCTGTTTTGCAATGGTCTTGCTTATACTTATCTTCCCGCCCTCCTCCGGCCTGAGGCCGCTGTGCCTTACAACCTCTGGTATAAGCTCGCCGCTGTCCTTATCAAGCATGAGCAAAAAGGCCCTCTCGGCCTTTATTACCTGAAGGACAAGGTCAACAATAAGATTAAGGAGATGGTTCAGTTCAAGCGTGGAAAGAAGCGCCCTACCTATCTCATAAAGGATAAAGAAGAAGTTTTTTGCCTCTCCTGAGGCATCTGCTTTTTCTGGTTTGAGTTCATGCGGTTCCAATATGAATGTCGGCGCCTTATTCTTTATGAAAGCCTTATCCCCTGTAGGCTTAGGCAGGGGTGTAAGCTCATGGAGGGAACGGGCAATGTAACTGTCTGTTACAGGTTTAATAATCGTGCCTTCAGGGGGGACAAATGGCGCGGCATCATCAAGCACAAGGATATCAGCAACCTCTTCCTCAAAGCGAAAGGTAGTCTTGCCGATTGCAATCTCATCCTTGTTTGCCAGTTTTACTTCTTTGATCTTTGCGCCATTAACAAATGTCCCATTGTAGCTGTCAAGATCAACAACAAGGATATCCCTGCCCCTTCTGACAATCTCAGCATGGCTGCGCGAGACGAGCTTGTCTTCAAGCACAATGTCATTTGACGGAAGCCTGCCTATCTTGTTTGATGCAGAAGTAATAAAGTGTATATTGTCTTTATTTGGCCCGTTGATTATTACTAATCGCGCCATAAGTTTGTAGGGGCAGTCCTCTGCTATCTTTCGCTACAAGGTAGCACAGGCTTCCAGCCTGTGGAGACAGGCAAGATGCCTGTCCCACCAAAGAATAGCGTAGGATAGCCCTCAAAAGGGCGGCCGCACATGGCCGCCCCTACTTTTTTATTAATACAGGATAACCCTTCGCTCCTTTGCAAGATGATGAAGGACTATTATTGCATTATGGAGCCTCTGCAAACGCGTGTTTCTGTTTCTGATTGACATGATATCATGCAGCGGGAATTTTTCTGACCTTACCTCTGTTTGTATCTTCTTCAGGTGGTGGTAAAGGCTCTTATAATCATCAGGGACCAGCTTCTTTAATATAATAGGGTTTAAGGAAATAAATCCCTCTGCAATATCCCTTGCCGTTGCTGCCAGACTCTTTCCTCTGAATTCTGCGCCTTCCATCAGTAAACCTTAAAGGTTTTCAACATATCCCCTAACTCTTTTTCTAACTCCTGAATTCTATTCAGGTGAAGTGCAAGTTCTTTTTTTGATTCGCCAACGGTTATCTTTTCTGAAAGACCCTTTGTCTCTTTGGATAATTTTACAACCTTATCCTCCATCTTCAGGACTGTATCACGAAGGTTATCTGTCATATTATTTATGTTTTCTACAATCTGATGAAAGACTATATTATGCCCTTTGCGCATATGCAGCCTTATCAGGAGGTCTCCCTTTGCTATCTCCCTTGTGCCGCGCTGAATGGCAAAGAGGGGACCGGCAAGCCTGTGGGAGTAGAACATACTTGCTACGCCAATAAATATTATCAATCCAACAAAGACAATCGGTATCATCAATGGAAAGCTGACCGACCTTGCCAGCTTCTGAAATAATAGCAGAATTGCGGAGTATCCTATCAGAATGGTAATTACAAAGGCGGCAAACCTTCCCTGAAACTCCTTATTGATAAGATAAGTATGCCTCCTGTCATAGTAATCTTTGTTGTTCATAGTCTTTAACCTCTCTAAAAAATACGCCTATTTATTATTGATACACTGCACTATCTTCCAGTAATTTAAAAGATTCGCCTTTTCTTCCGTATTAATTTTAAGGGCTGTTTCATCAAGAAGCTCGTATAGATTGAGATCTGTCCTGAAGCCTATCCAGCAGAGAGGCGAAATCACCTTTTCAAATCCGGCTATGAATCTGTTTCTGCTCATAAAATGATTCAGAAACACAATCCTCCCGCCTTTTCTGCAGACCCTTTTCAGCTCATGCACAACCTTTACCGGCTCAGGGACTGTGCTTATAAAATATGCGGCCATTATAGAATCAAAGCTGTTATCCTCAAATTCCATCTTGGTGGCATCCATCTTTATCAGCTTTACATTGTTAAATCTGTTTTCCCTGACCTTTTTCTCAGCCTCCTCAAGCATCTTTCCTGAAAGATCAACACCCATTATCTTGCAGTTCCTTGGATAAAATGGCAGGGAAAGGCCTGTGCCAACGCCAACCTCAAGGATATTATCGTCTTCAGTAAGCTCAAGAAGCTCTATCCCTCTCTCCCTTCCTGATTCAAATATCTTTCCAAAAATAAGATCATACACGCCTGAATAATTTGAATATACCTTTTCTACAGACTCAATATTCACCTTCTACCTCCTTGGTTTAGATGATTCAAGGACAATTTTTTGTGAAGCCATATAAAGGCCGGAGGAAAGACTCCCCTTCCTGCCTGTCCCCGCTTGCCCCTGCCTGTCGGCAGACAGGTTCCCTTCCGACAAATCGTTGCGCTATTATAATTTATTAAATCATAACTCTTACTTAATACTACCCGTAACAGTTTAGCGTTTTTAAAAGAACCGCTAAACATCATTGAAAATTATAAATTGCAAAATGAAAAATGCAAATTTGGAAAGAAAAAGCTATCCTACGCTATTGTGCTGCTATGGAGCAGCGCCTGCCTGTCGGCAGACAGGAAAAATAGTCTTAAAATTTTACAATTTTCAATTTAAAATTTGCATTTTACATTGAAGTTTAGGCATTCTCTATAATGACTAAACTGTTACTACTACCCCCGTTTTTTGATGGTTATTGCTGACACCACCTCCTTCACCCCCGCTGTATTAAGCACAGTATCAATTATTTTTGCTATCTCCTGCGGCGAATCTGCCTTGCCTGACAGGGTTACCTTTCCATCCTGAGTTGTTACATTAATGTCAAGCCCTGATATCTCTCTATCCTTTGCGAGCCTTGTCTTTACCCTGGCAGTGATTGCAGCGTCGTTTGCTGCTGTCCTTGTCTTTTCTACAATATTATCGCTCTTCTTTTTTACAACAATACCGAGATCCTTAACCTCTACTATTGCCTCCCTGCTTTTATTTGAGATGGCATCTGCTATCTCCTTTGTATCTGCCTTTATCCCCTTTACAACATCCTTTGCCGCATCCTCAACAAGCTCCTTTGTCTCCCTTGCCTTTTTTCTGGCCTCCTCAACAGCCTTTCCCTTTGTGCTGATAAAATAAATGCCTGCAATAATTGCAAGGATGCCTGTGAATATGAGAAATTTCTTTATCATTGCGGAAATAACCCCTTCCATTGAGCCGCACTTAACCACTTTTAAAACGCCTCAATTATACCAATTAAATTTTAAAAGGACAAATAAAAAGATGAATTAAAAACAAAAAAGGGAAGGCAAATGCCTTCCCTTTAAAAAACCGCTTTTGGGTATAATTATCTCTTTGAGAACTGGAATTTCTTTCTTGCGCCCTTCTGGCCGTATTTCTTTCTCTCTTTTTCACGCGAGTCTCTTGTAATGAGACCTTCCTTTTTAAGCTTCTCCCGCAAGGCGCTATCCATTAAAACAAGCGCCTTTGTAATCCCGTGCCTGATTGCGCCTGCCTGGCCAGAAAGCCCCCCTCCGCAGACATTGGCAGAGACATTAATCTTGCCTATCCTCTCTACAAGCTCAAGCGGCTGCCTTACCATCATCTGCAGGGTCTCCCTGCCGAAATAATCGCCAAGGACTTTCGCATTTACAATTATCTTGCCTTCGCCTGGGCTTAACCATACCCTTGCTATTGCATTCTTTCTTTTTCCAGTTGCATAAATGGCTTCTGCCATATAGTGAATCTCCTTTTTTTATATTTTTAAGGCTTCGGGGCCTTGTGCTGTGTGTGGATGCTCGGCGCCGCAATACACCTTGAGCCTCCTAATCATTCCCTTGCCGAGGATAGATTTTGGAAGCATACCCTTAACTGCCTTCCTTACCAGATCCTCCGGCTTTTTAGCTAAAAGCTCCTCGGCCTTTTCTGCCTTAAGCCCGCCCGGATAACCGCTGTGATGATAATAAATCTTCTTCTTTAGCTTTTTCCCTGTAAGCTGCACCTTATCAGCATTTACAACAACTACATGATCGCCTGTATCCACATGAGGAGTAAATATGGGTTTATGTTTTCCTCTTAAGAGTGTGGCTGCCCTTGTTGCAAGCCTGCCGAGGTTCCTGCCCTCTGCATCTATAACGAACCACCTTCTCTGGACATCCTCTTTTTTTGCCATTATTGTTTTCATCAATCAATACCCCTTATTTAAGCTTCAAAGAAGTCTATATATTAATCAAAACCTGTTCCTTTGTCAAGGATTTTTTAAACGCTCAATACAAAGCGCCTTTTTCCATGCCCTTCTTAAGTCCCAGTTCATTGGGCCAAAGACCATAAGGCTCCTTCTCAGGTTTCCGATCCTTTTTAAAATAGACGGGTAGGAGTAGAACCTCTTATTTGCCCAGTCATGGCCTTCCTGCAGTTCCTCAGCCGTCATGCCCTTTGGCTTATAAACTACATGCTCCATATCGTATTTTGCCCAGTCCCTTTCAATTATCCTGCCCTCTGCCTCCATCCTCCTGTAAATCTCTGTGCCCGGAAATGGCGTAAGCACAGGCATAAATGCTGCATCAAGCCTTACATCCTCTGTAAATTTTACCAGTCTTTCAAATACACCCTTATCATCATAGTCGTATCCAAAGATAAAAGAGCCGTGCACGCCTATGCCGTGACCATGTATCTTTGCAATAATATCCTTATACTTTTGTATTTTGTTAAAGGGCTTCCCCATCAGATCAAGATTTTCCTGATTCAGTGTCTCAAAGCCCATAAAAAGCCCATAACAGCCGCTCTCTGCCGCAAGCTTTAAAAGCTCTATGTTATCTGCAATGGTCACAGACGCCTGACTCACCCACTTGCGGTTGTGCCCCTTTAACATTGTAAAGAGCTTCCTCGCATACTGGGTATTTCCAACTATATTGTCATCCACAAACAAGATAAAGCCTGCTCCGCCTGTCAGCCCCTCTACCTCTTTTTCAATCTCCTCTATGGGCCTTAATCTGTATGTCCCGCCATAAAAGGCAGTAACAGAGCAGAACTTGCAGTCATAAGGGCAGCCCCGTGTTGTCTGGACAAGATTGATAAAGAAATAACTCTTCAATGCAAGGAGGTCGCGACGCGGTATTATCAGATCCGACACCTTTGGCAGGCTGCTATTCTTGTAAAATTTCTGCTGCCTGTTGTTTTTTATATCCTCTAACACCTTTGGCCAGACACCCTCTGCCTCACCCTGAACAACTGCATCAGCATGCCGGATGGCCTCATCAGGCATCCATGTGGCATGAAAGCCGCCAAGCACAACCTTCTTGCCTCTCTCCCTGAATTTATCTGCAATCTGATATGCCCTCGGCGCAAGGGGCGTCATTGCTGTTATTGCAGCAATATCAGTGTCATCATCAAAATTTATATCCTCTCAGGCCAGCGGGGTGAAATGATTTTTACCTTCATCTATGCAGCCTCCGCACCCCCTCACCTTTATCCTCTCCCCCAAGGGGAGAGGGGAGGGTGAGGGGGGCATCAAGGATAACAGGATTGATATCAAGAAGCTCTGATACAGTAACAAATTTATATCCATCCTTTGTAAGCGCATCAAGTATTATTGGAAGGGCTGCTACAGTCCCGCTCTTTGCGCACCTTCCTTTATCGCACCCGTCATGCATAACAAGTATTGAACCGTTTGTTATCCTATTCAGCGCCCTCTTTACTATCCTCTGCGGATTCTGGTCTGTGCCGTCATAAGTCCTCAATGTCCAGCCTATCATGTGCATATTCAAATCCTCTACTATCTTTACAATGCTCGGGTTTCTCATACCCAAAGGCTGACGGAAGAGGCTTGTGTTTATGCCTGTGATATTTTTAATCAGCCCCTGACACCTTAGTATATCTTCTCTAATAGCAGGAAAGAGCGTATAGAAGAATCTCCTGTGATTGTAGGTATGATTGCCAATCGCATGCCCTTCTTCCCATATCTGTTTTACAATCTCAGGGTGTTTTTCAATATTCTTGCCGACGAGGAAGAAGGTTGCCTTTATGTTGTATTTCTTTAAGATATCCAGAATCCGGGAGGTATAAGGCTCATGAGGCCCGTCATCAAAGGTAAGGGCAATCTCCTTCTTGCTGCCATTGCCGCGCCAGTAGGTCTTTCCTATAAACTGGCTTTTTATATTAAATATCCCATACCATGACAGAAGAAACCATGCAAGAAAGACGGCAGCGGCTGAATATGCGGCAAACCTGTTATTCAGCGCAGCGAGAACTATTATCCCTAAAAAAACTAATAATGTAATCTTCCTGTAATTCATCTTAAGACTTACTGCAAATAATAATTTATAATCCCTTTATTAGTCAAGGGAAAGTTACTGCTTTAATTAAAAACCTGTTCATTATTGAGCGTATCTGATATAATTATGATATAAAAAAACTCCCTGCTCGTCCAGCTTGAGGCAATTTAATGATCATTACAAATTTGAATATAAAACTGATAGAAGATAGGCTCGGCTTTATAAACAAGGCTGTTGTGAAGCTGCGGTAAATGGTGCATGGTTTTGCTAACCTTTGACCGCTGCATCAAGGTCAAGTGCGAATTGCTTCACATGCGTCCTAAAAAATTTTTTGGCCTTTTCCCAGTTAATATAATTACCCTTCATATAGATAGGTTCTGGATTAGAGTCAGCATCTGAAAAATAGACGAGCGATTTCCCAATGTGAACAGGGTTAATCCTCTCTTTGCCAAAACGCTTAATCATATGCTCGGCTATTTTATAAAAGGGGGTTTCCTGTAAAATAACATAGAGATCAACAAAATCCCTTTTGGTTCCACGCTGGCTGATTGCAATAACCTTCATTGAGGCAATATCAAGTATGCCTGCTATGGCAATACCGCTAAAGGCAATTGGTTTTTCCAGAAATTTATAATCATATCTAAATAAAGAGACCTTTATCCCTCCAACTTCAGCAAGCAGTGTCCCCTTTTCCTCTGAGATAACCTGAAAAGGAAGCTTACTCTTTCTTATCCCAGAGATCACCGACTCGGCTTGGAAATCCTGATTGGTGAAGAAGTCCAGATCATAAGATATTCTATGCCCTTTATGAAGGGCCAAAGCCGTGCCTCCAGCCAATACGGCATTATGTTTTGCAAAAACGCCCTTTAGCTTTTTTAGAACTTTCCATCCCTGTTCAGGAAAGCATCCCTTATGCATCCTCAACCCCAAACCATAGTTTCCAAAATATCCGTGATCTTTTGCTTACAGCCCTGCTTGTATTAAGCGTCTCAATAATATTCTGAGAGCTATATGCCATTTGCAGCCAGTAAATGGCATCCAGATTGCCAAGCTCCAGTATTCTCTCTATAATATATCGGGCATTCTTTTTAAGATGGATTTTTTCAAGCCTCACAAAGAAACTCTTAGTGCTACTTATGTAGCCACTATGAAAACCCCTTCTACTACTAAGAACTCTACTTTCCCTCCCAAGACAGGGGGCAATACTCTTGATCCTCAGCAACACCCATCACCATCCCTTGATGTTCGGGGCTCCTCCTTTGAGATTGGCAAAAGACGACATGATATAGATTTTTCTAATCAAGATGACAAGTTTTCAATTAGGTTTGTACCGTGGGTGAAGAGGCCGCCGCCGATTAAAAAAATTACTTCCCTGCCGTAAAGCCTTAGCATCTCTTCCACCCTGTTTAAGCTCATGCCGCCTCCGGGGCATGGGAATATAGGCTTGATCTTGCCCATCCTAACAGCAGCCCCCTTTGCAATGCTGAGGCACTCCTCTTTTGTAAATGAGAATCGCCCCCCATAATTCGGGAATATCATTGCATCAGCCCCTGCCATACGGGCAATCTGGCCAAAGAGGGCATAGTGAGATATGCCATTCTTTTTACTAATCACATAGGTTCCAAGCAGGCCGGGGTGGCAGAGGATAGGAAGGTTAATGGTATCATCATCCGCTATCCTTCGCATTGTATCAAACCCAACAAGACCGGGCGAGATCAATAATCCGCCGGCGCCATATCCTTTAGCCAGCCTTGCCCTCTCTATTATCTCATCTGCCGGCGAATTGATGCTTGCAGCATAGATACAGTTCTTTCCAGTCTTTTCATTTGCCTTTTGCACTGCCTTTGCACAAAGGCGGACACGTTCTTCAAAAGGCGAAAAGCGCTGATTGGTTATGCCATGGTCATCCTTAATAATGTCTATACCGCCGATGGCAAATTGATAGGCAAGGCCAGCAAGCCTTTTGGAATCCAAGCCGAGCGGTTTGACTGCTGTGCAGAGGAGGGGCCGCTTTTTGATGCCCAATAATCTTCTTAAGCCTGACCTTCCAAACCTTGGGCCTTTAAAAATCTTTAACAGGCTTGGAGACAGTTCAAGGCTTTCAAGCCTGATGCCGGGCTTGATGCTTATATTGCCAAAGATTAAATTTAAAAACTGGACAAGCTCAAACCCCGAGACCTCAACATTATAATTTATTCTTGCTGTGCAAGTATTTTTATCTTTTTTATGAAGCGATTCTACCCTGCCAAAGATATGATTGCGGATGAGGCTGTCAGTGATAAGCTCCTCTGGAAACTCAACAGTCTGCTCTATGCAGATGTCCTTTGCCTTTTTAGATGCCTCGCCTCTGCTGCCGCTTATGCTATAGATAACAGAGAATCTCTCTTTAAGCATTACAGGGCCTCTGCCTTGGCATCGCTGTTTACCTGTTCAAGATGCGCCTTTTTTAAATCATCCTCTGTAATACCAAAACGGGTATCTACTATCTTTTCAATCTCCCTGATCAAAGCCATAGCATCAAACCCATACTCCTTCATCAGATATTCACGGCTTGCGCCATGGAGATAGGTATCTTTTAAGCCGATCCGCAGAAGTTTGTTTGGTAAGCCTGCCTCTGCCATCTTTTCTGCAGCAATGCTGCCTAAGCCGCCAACAATAGTGTGATTTTCCATTGTGATTACGCCATACTTATTTGCAGACAACGCCTCAAGCACAGAGCTGTCATTAAAGGGTTTTAGCGTGGATATATGAAGGTGTGTAATAGAAATGCCGTGCTTTTTTAATGCCTCAACAGCCCGCATTGCCTCCTCTGTGCAGATACCGCTGGAAAGGATGGTTATGTCATTCCCTCTGCTAAGTATCCGTGCCTTTCCGAGAATCATTGGCTCTGATTTATCAAAGAGCCTCGGTATCTCTCCCCTCAGCATCCTTATATATACAGGCCCGTTCACTGAATGTGCCGCATCAAGGACTGTTTCTACATCTGTTGCATCTCCGCATTCAAGGATAGTCATGTTCGGCAATGAGCGCATTATGGCTATATCCTCAACAGCCTGATGTGTGGCGCCTCCCGGTGTTGTTATCCCCGGCAGGAATCCAAACATCCTCACAGGAAGATTTGGATAGGCAATAGACATTGCAATCTGGTCGTAGGCGCGCCTGTAGATGAATACTGCAAAGGTATGGACAAGAGGGATGAAACCTTCCCGCGCAAGCCCGCCTGCAAAGCTCATCATGTTCTGCTCTGCAACGCCAAAGGAGATGAACCTGTCAGGATAGGCATCACGGAATAAGTCAATCTCTGTGGAGCTTGTTAAATCAGCAGAGAGTACAAGCGCCTCTAACTTGTCCTTTGCCCACTTAATCAGATTTTTTGCGTGAACCTTTGATAGTATCTCCATATCCTAAAAATCCTCTAAGAATGACTTATATCGTTTTTTTTCTTTCTCATCCTTAAATCGTATATAATGAAACTTTGGCGCCTTTTCTTTTAAAATATTAATCCCCCTATAGGGGCTGGTGTATGCAAGAACCACCAGCGGTTTGCCTGCAGGCTTTAGCCTTGCAGGCGCAGTAAGTGCATCTATATTGTGGCCGTCTACCTCAAAGACCCTTGCGCCAAATGACTCAAGCCTCTTTTTCAAAGGCTCTATATTCATTACCTTGCTCATCTTGCCGTCGCACTGATAGCCGTTAACATCCACATATATCCCGATATTATCCAGTTTATAAAATGATAGTGTCTGCATTGCCTCCCATGTCTGGCCGATCTGAAATTCACCATCTGACATAAATACCCAAACCCTGCCTGTTTCGCGTTTAAGCCTTCGGGCCATTGCAATGCCCCCTGCCTGACTCAGTCCGTGTCCAAGAGAACCTGTCATTATCTCCATACCCGGAGAGTGTTCTGCACCAATCATCTCAACTGTGCTTCCGTCCCTATTAAACTGCTCAAGGCCCTTTTCGTGCATCCTGCCTGTCTCTATAAGCGCTGCGTAAAGGACAAGAGAATATTGTGATGGAGATAGAAAAAAGCGGTCAAGGTGCGGGGCCTTGGGGCCATTGAACATTGCCCCTGTGGTGTAGCTGTAATTATGAGCGCTCGGAACGGCTGTAAATAAAGGCGGCATTATTGGAGATTCAACAGGCCAAAGATTCATTATCTTCAGATACATCGCTGATAGCATCTCTGAAGAGGAGCAGGCCTGGCTAAGATAGCCTCCATTGTTATTTATTGTATGTTCAAGCACGCGCCTGCGGATACCCTTTGCAGCCTCTTTGATCCTTTTATTTATATCTTTCTTCATTTTTGCTAATATTAATCAGCCCGCCACCCATTGTCAAGGTTTTTGTAGGCAAAGATGTTTACGAAAGGATATTGAAGTGGTATTATTGAGGTGTGAAAAGGAAAATTATCATAATGGGCGCTGCTGGCAGGGACTTTCATAATTTTAATCTCTGCTTTAGAGATAATCCTGATTATGATGTTGCTGCCTTCACAGTAGCCCAGATACCATTCATCCATAACAGGGTCTATCCCCGCGAACTTGCGGGCCCATTTTATCCAAAAGGGATACCAATCTATCCTGAAGAAGAATTATCAAATCTCATTAAAAAATGGGAGGTGGATGAGGTCGTCTTTGCCTACAGCGATGTTTCACACGAATATGTAATGCACATGGCATCGCTGATAAACAGCCTCGGCGCAGGCTTTTCCCTTCTTGGCGCAGAGGCAACAATGCTGAAATCCTCTAAACCTGTCATCTCTGTTTGTGCTGTAAGAACAGGGTGCGGCAAGAGCGGTGTTACAAGAAGGGTTTGCGCAATACTTAGGAAAATGGATAAAAAGGCTGTTGTAATCCGCCATCCCATGCCGTACAGAGACCTTATAAGCCAGAGGGCTCAGAGATTTACATCACTTGATGACCTGAAGGAGTGCACCATTGAAGAGAGGGAAGAGTTTGAGCCATTGATAGAGGCAGGGATTACAGTCTATGCAGGGGTTGATTACAATGATGTATTGCGGGAGGCAGAAAAAAAGGCGGATATTATTGTCTGGGATGGCGGCAATAATGATCTTCCTTTTATTACGCCTGTCCTTGAGATTGTTGTGCTGGATCCGCACAGACCCGGGCATGAGCTTTTATATTATCCGGGCGAGGTCAATTTCAGAAGGGCGCACTGTCTGGTTATCAATAAAGTGGATACAGCAGGAAATGAAGATATTCAGATTGTGCTGAAGAATATAAAGGATGTCAATCCTGATGCAGCAGTCATCCGCTCGGCATCGCATATTACAATTGACGATGGCAATGCCATAAAGGGCAAAAAGGTTCTTGTAATTGAGGACGGCCCTACCCTCACACACGGCGGCATGTTATATGGAGCTGGAACCATTGCAGCCCGGCAATATGGCGCAGGCAAAATAGTAGACCCAAAACCCCATGCAGTGGGTTTAATAAAGGATGCCCTTGACCATTATCCAATGGTTAAGAACCTCATCCCTGCTGTTGGCTATGCGCCTGAACAGATAAATGACCTTGAAGAGACAGTAAATAACACACCATGCGATGTAGTAGTAATAGCAACACCTGTTGATTTAAGGGGCATAATCAAAATAAAAAGGCCGACTGTGCGGGTAAAATATGAGGTGAAGGAAACGGGAAGGCCTGATTTAAAGGATGCAATAGAGAAGTTTATGGGCAAAACCTTTGGGAGATAATCATGCAGGAGAGGCTTGCAATTATATCAATCGGCGGCAACACATTAATCCGCAGGGGGGACAGCGGCGCTATTCAGGAGCAGTTTGAGCATACAAGGGCTGCGACTGAGCATATCAGCAAACTAATAAAGATGGGATATAAAATTGTCCTGACCCACGGAAACGGCCCGATTGTAGGGAATATATTTATCAGGAACGAGGCTGCAAAGAATATTATCCCTCCCATGCCGCTTTATATCTGCGATGCTGATTCAGAAGGCGGCATAGGTTTTATGATTCAGCAGACGCTTTATAATCAGTTTAAGAGGATAGATAAGGTCAGGGATGTGGCAACTATTATAACGCAGGTGGTGGTGGATAGAAATGACCCTGCATTTTCAAACCCTACAAAACCAATAGGCCCGTACTATACAAAAGAAGAAGCTGGGATATTAAAGAGGGAAAAGGGATGGACGATAATAGAAGACAGCAGAAGAGGGCACAGAAGGGTTGTGCCTTCACCAAAACCTTTAAGGATTATAGAGGGCAGGGTGATAAAGATGCTCGCTGAATCAGGCGTTATAGTTATTGCCGCAGGCGGAGGCGGTGTGCCTGTTTTAGAGCTCCAGAATGGAGACTTGGCTGGCGTGGATGCAGTAATAGACAAGGACCTTGCAACCAGCCTCCTTGCCATAGAAACAGGGGCAGAGCTGTTTATAAACCTTACACAAATAGACCGGGTATATGTCAGTTTTGGCAAGGCAAATCAGAAGGGATTGGAAAGGCTTAATATTGCAGAGGCAAGGAGGCATCTGAACAAAGGCGAGTTTGCGCCCGGAAGCATGGGGCCTAAAATAGAGGCTGCAATAGAGTTCCTTGAGGCAGGAGGCAGAGAGGTTTTAATAACAAGCCCTGAGCTTTTGGGCAAGGCTATGGATGGAAAGGCAGGCACAAGGATATACAGATAAGTATTAACTCTGGGTTTTGCAACGGATAACAACACATATGGTTATATCTTTTCTCCTTGACAATAACAGGGCTTTTCCATAAAATATCAATGCCAAAGGTTTGAAAAGTAGGCGCGTAGCTCAGGGGGAGAGCGCTTCCTTGACACGGAAGAGGTCGGCGGTTCAAGACCGCCCGTGCCTACCATAAATCCTTAAAGGAGCGTCTAACGATTAGGCATTTTACTCATAATTGAGGCCGTTTTCAAAGAAAAGGCATCAATACGATGCCTTTTCATTTTTTATAGGTCTATATATGACTGCAATAGCTAAAGAAGAAAAAAAA
>JACPZJ010000094.1 GCA_016195585.1 Nitrospirota bacterium
AAGAGCCTTTGATAATTGATACTGACATAGACAAGATGATAAAACAGGTTGAGAGCAATGCTAATATCAAGGTATATAAATCAGCAAAGGTAGAAAAGACCGACGGCCAGCCGGGATTATATGATGTAACTATATCATCAAACGGCGCATCTGAGACAATGAAGATCGGCTCCATTGTCATGGCAACTGGATGGAAGCCTTATGATGCATCAAAGATTGATCACTTAGGCTATGGCAAGTTTAAAAATGTAGTTACAAACATTGAATTTGAAGAGCTCGCAAAAAAAGGCAATGGAAAGATTCATAGGCCGTCAGATGGCAAAGAAGCAAAAAAGGTTGCCTTTATCCAGTGCGCAGGACAGCGCGACCCGAATCACCTTCCATATTGCTCTTCCATGTGCTGTGTAACATCACTCAAGCAGGCAGGATATGTAAGGCAGAATCCTGATGCAGTGGCAATGATATTTTACATAGATATAAGGACGCCTGGAAGGCTTGAGCTTTATTATAAAGAGGCGCAGAATAATCCCGGCATCATGCTCACAAAGGCAGATGTAAAGGCTATCAGTGATGCAGGGAATGGGAATCTATATGTTGAGGCAGAGAACACCCTTCTCGGTGAGAAGATAAAGGCAGAGGCAGACCTAATTGTGCTTGCTGTAGGCATAGTGCCGACAACAAGGGAGACTCAGGAATATCAGGACGGTCTGACATTGGCAGCTTCAAAGGGCGATGAGTCAAAAAAGGCATATCTTGAATCAACACCAAAGCCGGAATCTATTTTAAATCTAAATTACAGACAGGGGCCTGATATACCATCGCTTGAGGGGGCCTATGGCTTTGCAGATTCTAATTTTATCTGCTTTCAGTATGAGACAAGAAGGACAGGCATATACGCAGCAGGCTCTGTGCGTCAGCCGATGAATATGATGGAGGCGCAGCAGGATGCAGCAGGCGCTTCATTCAAGGCAATACAGTGTATGGACCATATTGCAAAAGGCGTTGCAGTTCATCCGAGGGCATGGGACGAGACATTCCCTGACCCGCTTCTAATCAGATGCACAGCCTGCAAGAGGTGCACAGAGGAATGCCCATTCGGCGCAATTGATGAGGATGAAAAGGGCATACCATTTTACAAGGTAAACAGGTGCAGAAGGTGCGGAACCTGCATGGGCGCTTGCCCTGAAAGAATAGTTGCATTTAAAGACTACAGCGTTGATATCATCGGCTCAATGGTCAAGGCAATAGATGTGCCGGAAGATGGATTCAGGATAGTAGCATTTACCTGTGAGAATGACGCCTATCCTGCTCTTGATACAGCAGGCATTAACCGTAAAAATATTGACCCCAGCGTGAGATTCATTCCATTGCGCTGCCTCGGCGGTATGAACCTTGTCTGGGTTGCGGATGCGCTTTCAAGGGGCATTGACGGCGTCCTGCTTTTAGGCTGTAAATTCGGCGAAAATTATCAGTGTCACTTTGTTAAGGGCAGCGAGCTTGCAAACGACAGATTCGGCAAAGTGGGCGAGACCTTAAACAGGCTCCAGCTTGAGGCAGAGAGGGTTAAGATACTTCAGGTATCTATCTCAGACTATGACAAACTGCCGGGGATGATAAATGAGTTTGCTGAAAAGATTAAAGAGATAGGGGCAAATCCGTTTAAGGGATTCTAAGAATACAATGCAAAAATTAAAATGCAAAACGCAAAATTAAGGAATTAAGGCTTCTATTAAAATTAATCTCCATAATTTTGACTTTTGATATTTGATTTTTAATTTTTTTTTCGGAGGAACAAATGGCAGAACAGGTTATAAATCCGGATTTAAATTTTGTGAAGGATATAATAGCCTCTGGCGGGGATACCCTGAAAAAGTGTTTTCAGTGCGCTACATGCTCTGTGGTATGTAATGTCACGCCTGCTGATAAGCCATTTCCGAGAAAAGAAATGATTCAGGCTCAGTGGGGGCTTAAGGACAAGCTCTTTTCTAATCCTGATATATGGCTCTGCCATCAGTGCAGCGACTGCACAGCCTACTGCCCGAGGGGCGCAAAGCCTGGCGAGGTTTTGGGCGCAATAAGAAAACTTAGCATCCAGCATTATGCGCTGCTTGGATTTCTTGCAAAGGCAGTAGGAAGCCCGAAGTTCCTGCTCTTTCTCTTTGCGCTTCCAGCAGCAATATTCCTCATCATAACTATCTCTATTGGTTCTCTGTGGAATGTTCCGAGGGGCGCAAATGGCGCCATAGTATTTTCAAAGCTTATCCCTGTTAACTACATAGATGAAGTATTTGTGCCAACAGCGCTCTTTGCCTCTATTATGTTTGCATTTGGAATCCTGAAATACTGGAAGGACATGGCTAAGAATGCAACTCAGGCATCAGGCAGCAATATCATTAGCGCCATTATAGCGACTGTAACTGGCATACTATTGCACAGTGGATTAAAAAAATGCGATTTAACAAAGACACGCTGCAAATCACACCTTCTTGTGTTTTATGGATTTGGCGGCCTTTTTATCGCCACAAACCTGTCGCTCTTTTATCTATATGGCTTGAAGTGGGAGTCGCCATACCCGCAGACCGACCCGCTTAAATTCTTTGGCAATGGCGGCGCTATTGCGCTAATAGTAGGCATTACCCTGATGATCCTTAACAGGCTTAGGAATAAAGAGAAGGCAGGCCTTGGCAGTTATTTTGACTGGCTCTTTATCAGCGTGATCGCTGTAATAGGCGTATCAGGGACGCTTGCACAGCTTCTGAGGCTTGCATTCTCAAAGATGGCGCACATGTTTTACCGCGCCACAGCAATGGTCTTTGCCAAATACAGCGGCAGAGGGGAAAGCGCATAGTTAGCAGAGCATTAAATAAATCTCTCATTTCTAATAAATATGCCCTAATGATTTTTGATCTTCCCAAGCCCTATCTTATGCCGCTTTCCGTGTTACCAGCGGCAGTATATAAATATCATATTTATCTTCCAGCCTGATACACTCACTGTGACATCCCTTTTCAACTTCTTCAATTGAAAAAGTTTTTGGGACATCAACCTCTAATGTAAAGTCCTCATCTTCAACAGGCGGAACTGGTTTTGTCTTTATGCCGGGGTATTTCTGATGAAGGGTCTCTATCAATTCAGCAACTGCATCAGCAAGTAAAATCCTATCACTTGTCGCTGTTTTCATGTTTCATGCCTCCCTTTTGATAATACAGTGTTTATTAAATCGTCAACTGTTTTTATCATAATACATTTTACATGTCTACAGCAACAGTAGGTAGAGCAGGCTGCGCCCGCCCTGCCTGTCGGCAGACAGGCAACTGCGGCTGGCACAGCACTGCCGTAGAGTAAGGCTCTTTTTCTATCGTAGGGGTTCAAAATTTTGAACCCCTACAAAAACAAAA
>JACPZJ010000095.1 GCA_016195585.1 Nitrospirota bacterium
GCCGTGCCCCTACAGAAACAAAATGCAAAATCACATCACAGGGCGGGGGAAATCCCCGCCCTGTTTGTTTCTTGCCAGATTTATTTCCCTTCCTTTTTCTTTGACAAAGCAGAGTCATTTTGATAATCTTTTAACATAGCATCTACCCTGAAAAGAGGAGGATAGATTTTTTTGGATATTGTATATAAATGCAAGAGATAGAATATCTTATCTATTTGACTGCTGAATCAACTGATAGGTTAAGGGTATATGCACAAAAAGAAAAGGGAGAAATCTTAAAGTTTGTTGTTCAATACGAGGCAATGATTTCTGGAGAATGGCAGCCAATAGTAAGATATGATACTGCACACGGTTTTGCCCATAAAGATATAATGAGACCAAAGGGAGAGGCTATAAAACAGCCGTTGTTTATTGAAACATATAATCTTGCCTTTACATTTGCAACGCTTGACCTGAAGGCAAACTGGATGCAATATAGAGACAACTTTGAAAAGGGGTTTAAGAAATGACAAAAGATGATATTATTAAGAAGAATTTAGATCTTCATGCTGAATGGATGAAATATATTTTTGAAAATCCAGATGTTCTTGATAGAATTCCTAAGGGCGCTGTTTTGGTGATACTTCCAGAAGATGATAAGGAATTGTATGAAGAAAACTATAAGATATTAGAAGAAAATAAAAAGAAGGGTATAACTGTATTTGTAGTAACAATGAAGATGCCAAGACCACAGGTTTTAAATATTGAGATTATTGCAGCCTGACACTCCGTGGGCTAAACAGCAAGTAGGGTGTGGGCTGTGGCCGCCAACAATATCTGGCATTGGCGCTGCCGTAAGAGTAGGGATATTTTTCTATCGTAGGGATTCAAAATTTTGAACCCCTACAGAAACAAAATGCAAATCATATCACAGGGCGGGGGCAATCCCTGCCCTGTTTTTCTTTGACAAACAATAATTGTTTTGCTACCTTTCTTTCAGGGCATTAATGTGTTATAATTTATTAAATAATGAAGCTGGAAAATAGAGAGTATGCATATATTCCCCTTGCCAAACTTTTGGATTATCTGTTATCAGAAACGCATCCTGTAGGCAAATCAAAGGCTAAGTATTTACGTTCACTGGGTTTTAATGAGATAAATGTAAACCTGCTTAAAGAAGGCTTATTAGCCATTGCCAGATCAGAAGATGTAAAAGAGGCGATATCCTCTTCACATGGTGTAAAATATGTTATAGACGGGACGTTACAGACACCAAGCGGAGCTTTTATTAGAGTGAGGACTATATGGGTTATTGATAAAGATATGGAGCGTCCACGCTTTGTGACAGCTTATCCGATATGAAACACAGGGAGGTTGATATGATAAAGGAATTAGATATGATTGTTCTAAAACATGATATTAAAGAGCATGGATTAACAGAGGGTGATATAGGTGCAGTGGTGCATTGTTACGGCAGTGGTAATGCCTATGAGGTTGAGTTTGTTACTGCTGAAGGGAAAACAATTGCGGTGCTCACCCTTGCCTCTGATGATATCAGGTTGATGAGAGATAAAGAGATTCTGCATGTAAGAATGCTGTCGCTGACAGCCTGATGCTGTTACAAAGTAGGGGCAGGTGTCCTGCCCACCAACTGCGGCTAACATTGGCTGCAAAACAAATCATGGGCGGGGCAATCCCCCGCCCCTGTTTGTTTTTATTTCTTATACTCCTCAAACTTTTATGATATAATATTTATATAGAAATTTTAATTTGATATATTTATGTCAAAAAAACTAAAAGTCTATTTAGATACAAGTGTAATTGGCGGTTGCTTTGATGAGGAGTTCTCTTTTTGGTCTCAGAAAATAATAGATGATTTTAAAAAAGGCAAAATAAGCCTTTATTTGTCAACTATTACAGAAGCAGAAATGGTAGATGCCCCTGATGAGGTAAAAGAATTATTTTACGAGCTATTAGAATTAGGGGTAGTGTTTATAGAGGAAAACGAGGAGTCTTTAAATTTGGCAGACAAATATATTGATGAGAATATATTAAGTAAAAATTATCGTGATGATGCAAGACATATAGCTATAGCAACTATATCAGACATTGATGTGCTTGTGAGCTGGAATTTTAAACATATAGTTCATTACGATAAGATAAAAAAGTTTAACTCGGTGAATATAAAAGAAGGATATAAACCCATAGACATATATTCGCCGATGGAGGTTGCAAATGAGTAAATTTAAGGTTATGAAATGGATCAGAAAAATAAGGGATAAAAATTATGAAGAAACAAAACATATGAGTAAAAAGGAACTTTTAGAATTTTACAAGCGGAAAGCCGAAATTATTCAAAAGAAGGTTAAGGCGCCACAGTAGCAAGGGTAGGCATTGCCCACCAAATCTTCCTTTCTTGGACATGGAGACCCTCTTGATTTTAACAACAAGAATCTTGGCTGCTGTTTTTTGAGCAAGATTTGACATAAGGTTCCTTTTATTATATTATTTGAATATAAAAAAGGGAATGACCTATGAAAAAAAATAACAGACTTATAATCGCCTCATTAGTTATCATCATGGCCCTCAGTATTGTTTCTCCCGCCTTTGCAGGCGATAAAAAGGATGAAGGCATTTACAGAAGGACTGCTGACTCCTTTTGGTCGCTTACATATAAGACAGGCAACTTCTTCAAAGAGGGCTATAAAAGCATTTCAGGTTTTTTCAGGGGAGAATCACCAAAGATAAAGGAGCATGGCAGGGAGATAAAAGAAGAGATCAAAAAGACAAACGAGAATATTGGCAAGGCGTTTAAAGAGGCAGGTAAAGAGATTAAGGAAAAGAATGAAAAGGCAGTCAAAGAGCTAAAGAAGAAAAACTAAGGGGGGCTAAAATGCAGGTTATATTACTTGAGAATATTGAGAGGGTTGGCAAAAAGGGTGCGGTAATCAATGTGTCAGATGGATACGCAAGAAATTTCTTGCTTCCAAAGAAGAAGGCAGTTGAGGCTACACCGGTAAATAAGAAAAGATTAGAAGAAGAATTAAAGCATGCAGAGGCGCGTTTAGAGAAAGAAAAAGAGGCATTACAGATATTGGCAGGGAAGATAAATAATGCCTCTGTTACAATAGCGCAAAAGGTTGGCGAGGGGGACAGGCTCTTTGGTTCAGTAACAGCAATGGATATTGTGGATGCATTGGCAAAAGATGGCATTCATATAGATAAAAAGAAGATTCACATTGAAAATCCAATCAAGGAATTAGGCGCTTTTACAGTTCCAATCAAACTCCATCCAGAGATAACAGCAGAGCTTAAGGTGAAGGTGGTGAAGGCATGATAATGGTAACTTTACCACCAGTAGAAAGCTTTCTTCCCAAGGAGATTTGCAATCTAACGATAAAGACTCAATCAAAATCAAAATGCAAAAATTAAAATGCAAAATGACATATCAAAATGTAAAATTTTGAATTTTGCCTTGTAATTTTGATTTTTGACATTTAATTTTTTATTTTTATTATGCCAACAGCAATACATGAAAATAAAGAGACATTGACAGAAGAAATTCTCCAATTAAAAGTGGAGAAGAACGCCTTGATTCTCGCCCACAATTACCAGCGGGCAGAGATACAGGACATTGCAGATATAATCGGCGATTCCCTTGAGCTCTCAAGGGCAGCGGCAAAGACAAATAATCCAGTAATCGCCTTCTGCGGTGTGCATTTTATGGCTGAATCTGCCTCTATCCTTTCACCTGACAAGACTGTCCTCCTCCCGGAGATTACAGCAGGCTGTCCAATGGCAGATATGATTACAGTTGAAGGTCCGAGGAGAACGGACAGAAAAGAGTATCGTGATTTATTGGGAATCGTCTTTGAGTTCACAGACGCATTTACATTGAGAGACTTGAAGTCAAAATATTCTGGCGCGCCTGTTGTTTGCTATGTTAATACCTCTGCTGCAGTTAAGGCAGAGAGTGATATATGCTGCACATCTTCAAATGCCTTAAAGGTTGTTGAATCTTTAAAAGAGGATACAGTAATAATGATACCGGACAGGAATCTTTCTGCCTATGTTGCAAAGAGGACAAAGAAAAAAATTATCACATGGGACGGCTTCTGTCATGTTCATCAGAGGGTTTCTGCAGCCAATATTAATAGCCTGAGGGCAGAACATCCTGAGGCAGTGGTTATTGTCCATCCTGAATGTCCATTAGAGATTCAGGATATGGCAGACCATATTGCAAGCACATCAGGCATATTAAGGCTTTCAAAGGAGATAGATAAAAAGGAGTTTATCATTGGCACAGAGGAGGGGCTGGGCCATCGCCTGAAAAAGGAGAACCCTGATAAAGAATTTTATTTTGCATATGAGCACATGGTCTGTCCGAATATGAAAAGAATAACCCTGCGCAGCTTAAGAAATGCCCTGCGTGATATGCAGTATGTAATCAAGGTGCCGGATGATATAAGGCTAAAGGCAAAGAGGGCATTGGACAGGATGTTAGAGGTGTAGCGTGATATGCCCTTTCCAATCTTTACCTGGCTCTTTAAAATCGCTCCTGTAATGCGCGCCGACGCTGCCCTTTCGCAACAGGGCAGCAGTTGTTATCAGCCTTGCAACAGTAATTATGTTCTTTACCTCAAGCTCCCTTCTTGTTGCAAAGAAATCATTCTCAATCTTTCTCCATCCCCGCAGCCTCTTCAATGCCTCTGTAAGGGATTTTTTGCACCTCACGATTCCAACCTTTGACCACATTGTCTTTCTCAGGGAACTTCTGACCTTTTCTATATCATAAGAACCTGCACGCACCACCGGCCTTCTCGGTAAGACAAACCTATCTGCAAAGGGTTCAATGCCTTTGACACTCTTTCCATATTTCCCTGCGGCCTTCCCAGTCCTCGCACCATATACAATGCCCTCCAACAAGGAATTGCTTGCAAGCCTGTTAGCGCCATGGACGCCAGTACAGGCAACCTCACCTGCTGCAAATAACCCCTTTATACTGGTAGCGCCATCTATATCAGTTTTAACGCCGCCCATCATATAATGTGCGCTTGGACATACTGGTATAAGGTCTTCTGTGATATCTATATTATACTGAAGGCAGGTTCTGTAGATTTTTGGAAATCTCTCTTTAACAAATCTTTTGTTAAGGTGCGTTATATCAAGATAAACAAAATTACTTTTAGTGCGTCTCATCTCTGATTGTATTGCCCTGCTTACAATATCCCTTGGTGCGAGCTCGGCGTCAGGGTGGTATTTCTGCATAAAACGTTCACCTTTTATGTTTTTTAATATTCCGCCTTCCCCTCGTATTGCCTCTGATAAAAGAAATTGAGGCGCTGCTGGAAGATAGAGTGCAGTTGGATGAAACTGGACAAATTCCATATCTGTAAGGATTGCGCCAGCGCGGTAGGAAATGGCAATACCATCCCCTGTAGCAACCGCAGGGTTTGTAGTCATTGAATAAATCTGTCCGCACCCGCCTGTTGCAAGGACAACGGCCCTTGCAAAGACCGGAAATATCTCGCCCTGATTTGATAAAAGGAGCGCTCCCCGGCATATTTTATTCTTAACGATCAAGTCAATGGTAAAACAGAATGGAAGCTTAGAGATATTTGGAAGGGATTTGACCTTACTAAGGAGGGCAGTCTCTATCTCTTCGCCTGTGGCATCGCCCTTAGCATGGATGATTCTGTCTATGCTGTGTGCAGCCTCTCTGCCGAAGGAGAGCTTTTCTCCAAGCATGTCAAATCTCGCGCCCCATGAGATAAGCTCAAGTATCCTCTCAGGTCCTTCCTCTACAAGAACCTTCACTGCCTTTTTATTGCAGAGGCCTGCCCCTGCCTTTATGGTATCCTTATAGTGAAAGCCGATTGTGTCCTCGTCGCTCAGCGCTACAGCCACGCCGCCTTGCGCATAGCCTGTGCTTCCTTCTGCCGGCCTCTCCTTTGTTACAACAAAAACATCTCCGTATCGCGAAAGCTCTATAGCAGCCCTGAGCCCGGCGACACCGCTGCCGAGGACTAAAAAATCTGTTAACATTCTTTTTTTTTGCATAGACTGTTTTATTCTGAAGGTCTTTCAGGTCTGATAGGAGAAATGGAGTAATAATCAAAGGGGTTATTGCCTGATATGCCTGTTAACTTAGGTTCAGCATCATTTGTAAACGCAAATATTGCATTGCCGCTTTTACTGATTTTTTTGACTGCCTTTTTCCATTCCCCTTCCCATGCAAGGCTCACACCTGCGCCATCCCTATCCATATTGATCCTGTCTACATGGATTGTGAGATTAAGTTCATCAAACTCCAGCATCCCCTTTTCAACACTATTTTTAAATGAGGAATTATACTTGGGAGAAACGAATGTCACAAAAGCCGCTAAATCCTTTTCATTATAATTCTTCTGCAGCTTTGTGATGGTGTTTAATATTGTCTTAATCCTTACAACATCCTCAGAAGGCTTGACTGCCTTTGAGCAGGAGGCAGTAAAGATGCCGATTATTAAAGATATAAAAATAATGTTTTTTAGTTTAGACATGGACATAGGTTAAACTTTATTGTATTAATTGTCAAGGGCTTTAACTACTCCAGCGGCAGGTTTACGATAGAAATCGGGTTTACCCATGCGCCGTTGAGCCGCATGCCCCAGTGCAGGTGCGGGCCTGTTGCCCTTCCGCTCTTTCCAACCTTTGCAATCAACTGTCCCCTTTTTATGTCCTCGCCGTTATCAACAAGAATCTCTGAAAGGTGAAAATACATTGTAAAGAGTCCAAAACCGTGGTCAATAATCAGGCTTTTGCCGCTGAAAAATTGTTCATCAATAAAGACCACCCGGCCA
>JACPZJ010000096.1 GCA_016195585.1 Nitrospirota bacterium
CAGGGTTAGCAAGAGGCTTTTTAAGATATCTTTTTTCTCCTGCACTTCCTTCTTAAATTGCCTATCCTGTAAATATCTTGCAGGTAGAAAGGATGACAATGCACCAACTATAAAAGTTATTATATATGTAGAGAATATTTCCATACAAATTTTGTCAAACCCGACAACACTTCCTCTATTTTTATATAACCTTAAAACAGTTCTAATATTTTTTGTTCATCACTTTTTTTGTTATTCTTACCGCTATATTTCCCTGTAAATTCCCCTCTTTCCTTTCTTTCCTTAAATGTCTTCATCACAATATGTTTTGCCATTTCTTCATTTGCATATTTTAATTCTGCTCTATAGTTCTGCAGTCTGCTTTCCGCAGATTTAATGTAATCTTCAGATATTTCTACACCAATAAAATCGTGGCCTAATATTTTAGCTGCAACCAATGTCGTCCCGCTTCCACAATATGGGTCTATTATTATTCCTTTTTTCTCATCCATAATGGAAAAAATTGCTCTAACTGGCAATGCTAATGGAAAAGGCGCTGGATGAGGATTTTTCTGTTCTGGCTGAAATCTCCAAATTGAGGTTGATAATGAGTGTCTTGGTTTCAATTCCTCGCCTATTAAATTTCCACCTTTTGGTTTGTATAACCAATATATCCTTTCTTCTACCTGCCAAAATCTCCAGCCTCTAATATTTGCAGCAATCATCCTATCCCAGATTATTTCCTGTCTAATTAACCACTTTGTTTTTCTTAACCAATCCATAGGGTGAAACATCTCTCCTCTTTCCCATCTGAGTTTATGATTATAAAAGAAAGACCCGCCTTCCTTAGTAATTCTAAAAAGTTCATCTAAAACTGCTATTTGATTGTTTTGATATAAATCCTCAGGTAATTTATCAGTGGTGCCAGAATATTTTACATTCTTAACCAACCATCCCTTTTTATCCTCTCCTTTATTATAAGGCGGTGAAGTAACACCCATATCCATTATTTCATCAGGCAATGTTTTTAAAATGGCCACTGTATCGCCCTGAATTATTTTATTTAAGTATTCAGTTTTTTTCATCCAGTTTTCCCTTCTAAGAATTCATAAAAACCCTTGGATATATATGGTGCATATTTTGCTAATTCATCTTTCTTTAAAAGATAGACAATTTTTAAATTCGGACTTTTAATAAAGTCTTTGTAATCAAAATCTGCACTTCTCAAAAATTGCCCCTTTATGCTTTTACTTCCTTTTAATTTTTTCTGCCACTTTTGTATTTTCATTTCCAAATTCTTTACAAAATCTGGAGAGGTGAAGGGAAACTCAATGATATAAATAAGTTTACCATCTACAAACCCACTTACTAACATATCTAAATCTTTTTCTTGTTTATCTTTTGCTAATCTTGCAGGAGTATAATCGGTAAAATTCCCTCCACCATTTAGCTTTCCCGGACTTGTTTTTCTTTCACCTCTTTTATATTTTTCAAATTCTTCTGTATCAAAATTTTTGGGTTTGGCTTCGCATTTCAGAGTTTTTCCTGGGATAAATGTATCTTGTTTAAAACCATTATACCCTATTTTCCCTTTTTTATGCTCATATCCTGCTAAAGTAACAGTTAAAAACTCCCGTATAGTTGATGAATTTTTGTCATTTATATACATCGTTAGTAAATCAACCAATATACCGATAAGTGTATCTTTTGATTTTCCTATAAGATAATTACTTAATTCTTTGTGGCTTCCGGTTGAATATACTTTTACTATATGCGATAATTCTTGATTCATGAATTCCTCTTATTCATACATGTTCTATTAAAAAATGATGCCTTTTATTCTCAAAATCCTTTGGCTTTATTTTTACTGTTTGCTCTTCCTTATGCTAATATCTACTTTACTACTGTAATTATATAGTGTCAACAATTTCTATTTTAAGGGCTATGCCTCTTTATAACCATCGCCACATTGCTTCCGCCGTTGGAAAAGGTGTTGATGAGAACATTGTTTACCTCTGCCCTGCTAACAGTGTTAGGAACACAGTCTAAATTGCATTCTAAGTCCAGCACTGAATAGTTTATTGTTAGCGGGATTATGTAATATTGCTCAGGCAAACAGGGAATCAACAAAGTCATCGGCATTAAAATCTATCAAATCGCCAACGTCCTCGCCGACACCTATCATTTTCAATGCCCTCATTAAATAGCCTCATCTGTGAGATGGCATTCTGGCCTGTAGTTGCGTCAAGGATGAGGAGTGTCTCATGCGGGGCATCCGGCAGAACCTTCCCAATAACCCTCTTTACCTTTTTTAACTCTTCCATAAGATTTACCTTTGTATGCAGTCTTCCGGCGGTATCAATGATAAGCATATCAACACCCCTCTGCTTTGCTGCTGTGCAGGCATCAAATACAACTGCAGACGGATCTGCGCCAGCCTTCTGGCCTATCACATCAACACCCGCCCGGCTGCCCCATACCTGAAGCTGTTCAATGGCTGCAGCCCTGAAGGTATCGCCTGCGCACAACAAGACATCCTTGCCTTCACCCTTGTATCTATGCGCAAGCTTGCCGATGGTTGTGGTCTTGCCCACCCCATTTACGCCAATGACCATTATTACATAAGGCCTACTTCCTTCCATCCCTCCTTTTGCAAGGGGGGGGTTATTTGATAGCTGGGGTGATTTTAAAATAGCCCTTATCTCATCCTTTAAATACCCTGTCAGGCCTGAGATATCGCTGAGCTCCTTTCTCTGAACCTTCTCCTCAATCCGTTTTATCAGGCTGTCTGTGGTCTTCACACCTATATCAGCGCCAATCATTATCTCCTCAAGCCTTTCAAGCGCCTCCTTGTCTATCTCTTTTTTGCCGAGTATAAGGTCCTCTACCTTTTTTACAAATCCGCCCTTTGTCTTTGCAAGCCCCTTTTTCAGTACATTAATAATACCCATTACTACAATTCCTTTCGGATCTCTTTAATTGCATCCCTCAGCCTTATCATGCCCTTTCCAATATTTGACTGCGGCTGTAAAAATAGCAGGAGAAAATACCCCTCTCCCGCAGGCGATAAAATCAGCTCAGCCTTATCAAGGGAGACCATCATCTCCTTCACCTCTCCAAACTCAAGCCTCTTTGCAGCCTCCCTCATATTGTTTATGATAATGCCTTTATATGCGCCAAGCAGTTTGATGTCGTAATCAGCATTCTTTGAACAGTGCTCCACTGCCTCGCCATCGCCGTCAACAAAGATGGCGCCTATGGCATTCTCAATATCATAAACTAATGGCTGTAATATTTTCTGAAAGGACATAGTCTATCCAAATAACTGAAACAGCAATAATGTAATCAGGGCGCCGAGAACAGCGCCGAGTATAACCTCAAACCTTGTATGCGCCCCTAATGCAATGCGGCTGTGGCTTATAATCAATGCAAGGACAAGTGTCAGTATGCTGATAAGGGCATTTCGTGTTATGAATAAAATTGAAATCCAGATGGCAAAGGCCACTGCTGCATGACCGCTTGGTATCCCGCCATAAAGCGGCCTGCCCTTTTTTGAATAGGCCTTGCTCATTATCACTGCAATTATTACAATCACCAGCGCAATAAAGGTTATATGCTCAGGGCTGTTTTTTGCAAAGTCAATGCCTTTCACAAATGGCTCCTTTATATGGGGATATAATACCAGATAGCCTGTTACAACTGCGCCGATTGAGGCTATCAGCACTGCCCCTGCAGCAGTATCCTTTGCGATCTTTGCGGGCTTGCTGTACGAAGGCGACATGATATCCACTGTCACCTCAATGGCAGTATTTATCATCTCTGCAAAGAGGACAAAAAGTATGGCAAAGGCAAGGATAAGAAATTCTGTCCTTGTGATATTAAGAAAGAGGCTGAAGAATAAAATAGCAGCAGCCACCCAGAAGTGATAGCGCATGTGCCTCTGGGTCTTTGCCACATAGAGTATGCCTTCAATGGCAAGATTGACGCTTTCAAGCCAGTTCTTTGGTTTCACCTATTAATATTTCCCCTCAAAGTACTGCCTTTAACAGCTCCCTCTCCTTTTTGCGCATTCGCAGTTCCTCTTTCTTTCCCCTTTCATGGTCATACCCTGTTAAGTGGAGTATCCCATGAATAAGAAGGAGTGCAATTTCATCGTAAAGGCCATGCCCCTTTTCCCCTGCCTGCATCTTTGCAGTGTTTGCAGATATTACTATATCGCCGAGAATGTCAGGATTAATGTCTGAATATTTCCCCTCCTTTATAGAAAAGGCAAGGACATCAGTAGTCCTGTCCTTCCCGCGATACATTAGGTTCAGGCCCCTCATCCGGCTATCATTTACAATAAGGATGCTCAACTCAGCATTAATAAGTCCCAGCGCCTGCAGAGCCTTTCGGGCCAATCCTTCTAATCTCTCTAACCTTATCTTTATCCTTCTTTGCCTGTTGCTTAGCAGTATCTTCATCAATAGCACCGTAATCTGATATCTTCATGCCGGGATAGTCTATCCTGTGATGGAATATCCCTGTGAGCGCCTTTACAAAACTATTAGTTATTGTGCTCAGATCCCTTAGTGTAAGGTCGCATTCATTTAACTGTTCATCAACAAATATATCCTTTACAATTTTTTCTACAAGATTGGATATCCGTGCCGGCGTAGGATCAGCAAGCAGGCGCGATGATGCCTCAACAGCATCAGCGAGCAGGACTATTGCGGCGATCTTTGTCTGGGGCTTTGGGCCGTGATACCTGTAATCCATCTCATTGATGGACGGCAGATTCGGGTCGCGGCTCTCCTGCGCCTTATTATAAAAATAGGTAATTATCCTCGTCCCGTGATGCTGCTGGATGATATCAATTATCTCTTTTGGAAGGCGGTGCTCCTTCGCAAGCTC
>JACPZJ010000097.1 GCA_016195585.1 Nitrospirota bacterium
AGAGCATTTGATACTTTCTATATGTTGTTCTTCTGGGGCACAAATTAGAATTCCTCCCTCATTTATATAGCCTTCTACATTTTCTCTGAAAAGACCAAAAATTTATTATTGCCACAAATACATTTTGATTCAAGCTGCAAGTTTGAACACCTCCTTATGCCTTTAACTCCAATTCTGCCAGCGATAACTCATAGATAAACTGAACATTATCCAACAAAGTTAAGTCAGCGTCTTTTGAATAGCTAAGGTCATAAGCCCAAAACTGGCTTATATCTTCAGCCCTTTCTAACATTGTTTCGCCTTTATGATTAGTAATCATTTGTGCCCTCTCCTTCGGTCATTAATTATCACGGTTTTGAGACAAAATTGCAAACAGTATTTTGTTTTGGGCAAAACTGCAGATAACGGGGTGGCGTCTTGCCAAAGAGTCCCGAAGGGCATTTGGGAGAAGCCGGTAAGCCGCCTAACTTATTTATGGATGCAATTGTTTTGTCTATACCACCTATAAACAAGCCCTCTTAATTTTAAAAGAATATCAGGTGCTTGCTGGTGATATTAAATCATAGTAATTTGAGGGTGTCAAGGAAATCAGAAAAAATGCTGACCTGTTTCGTAAAGGAGAATAAACTTGGCGGCTCCTGATTCTATTAATTTCCACCTTTATTGCAATGCGGCTATACAACAGAAAGATAGAAAAGGACAGAAGCTATCAGCCTGTGATACTGGAAGTGATGTAAAGAGACTGCTTTACAAAAATGCTGCAAGATGCCCTGCCTGTTGCAGATATTCTTTTAAAAACAGTTACATTTTACTGCTTAGGTTTTCGTGAGACTCGGCGTCCCTTGTAATGGTATAAGTCTATTAGGGTTCCATCAGGGGCTGTGAGGTATGCAGTGTCCTTCTCTTCATCCCATTTGGCAGGTTGATCATTCCAGTAGACAATGAGCTGACCTTTGCTGTTCAGATTATTGATTCCCTTTCCGCTAACAACGAGGACCGTATACCCCGCGCCAACTCAATATCAGGAAACTTATACGAGGGACCTGTTTCGCTGGAAAGCGTGTATCCTGCAAGATTGACCTTAACATTACTGATATTAGCAATTCGTGAATAGGGTTGAATCAGCTCTCCTTCATCGGAGCGAGCTGGAGAGACACTGGTAATCTTAAGGACAGACATCTTGCTGCGTTTAGACCATATCCCTAATTTGCGTTCCCTGGCATCTGCCTGAAGTTTGAGCAGTAATGCATGATGTTTCCGATTCGGTGGGATAAAAAATGCATGAGCGAGGCCGTCCTCAATCAGTTTGGCATTTACCATCTGACCTTCCACATAAACATACGCCAACAAACGGCCATATTTGTCTACTCGTTCTTCGTCAAACTCCAGGCGAACATCCTTCCCCATCACTAATGACTCGTTAAGACGTTTTGCTTTTAAATAAAAGGGCTCCTGCCATTCCGGCGTATTAATTTCCAGATACCTTACTTTTCGGCCATCTGACAGCAGCACCGTATCGCCATCATACACCTTCTGAACCTGTCCTGTTTCCTGTGAAAAGGCAAGATTAGAAATGATAAAAAGAAGATACAGCAGAATAAAGGCCTTAATTATATACTGGCTGTGTTTTATAAATGTAATAAACGAGACGGATATATATATCTTCATCGTTTACATTCCTCCTGTCTACAATGGAGGCTAACGTCTGCGGCTATGCGAAGTTTTTGCGAAACGAAGTGGAGCAAAAATTTGGGTGAAGCGAAGCGGAACCGCATAGCCGCTGTTGTGTGAAGTTGCGATGCCGATTTTCTTTTTTTTCTGACCACCACCACAGAAAATGCTAACTATAGTATGTAGAGTATTTGTCATATAAAATGTATACTATAGTCTGCATATATGAAACGAAAAAAAGAAATTCTTATTAAATTCGGAAATAAAGTCCGAAAACATAGAAAACTTCTTGATTTATCACAAGAAGAGCTTGCTGAACGTGCTGAATTACACAGAACATATATCGGCATGATTGAGAGAGCAGAAAAAAATATTACTCTAGAAAATATTGAAAAGATAGCGAAAGCACTTGACTTAACCGTTGATAGTTTAATGAAATTGGACAAATAGTCTATGGGAACAAATGAATTACGAAAACGAGATACTTGGCAAGATGTCAGCGGTAGCAAAGCGGAAAAGGCTGAAAAGAATTTTAAGGATATTTTTGAAAAACATTTTGAAAATACTGATTTCAAACTGCGAACAAAACCAAAAGAATTTAAAAACATATATTCAAGTGTGAAATTGAGCAAAGAAGTTTTAAGCAAAATATACAGCCCCGATGAGACTTGGACACACGGAGTTATCCCAGACTTTGCTATTGATAATATAAAAACCAAAAAAACATTGTATATCGAAGTAAAAAGACAAGATGGGTGGGTTGAAGGTAAAGAAAGAAAAGCTGGTCGTGGTAATGCGCACGAACGATCGTGTAAGTTTTTTACTCCAGGTTTGCTTGATGTATTAAGAAATACTGGAAAAATTGGTAATGATGTTTTACCTTTTTGGGTTGTATTCCAAGGAGATATAGCACGAGACCCAAAACGAGTACGAGAAATACATTTTTGGTATAAAGGAATAGAAGACCATTTCTTTTTGTGGAGTGATTCTTCTGATGAAAAATCACTCTTAGACCATTTTGAAAAGAAATTAAAAAAGCATTTGTTGTAAAACATTCTCTTTCTCATAGGCACTTTCAATCGTATCGTTGGAATCCATTACTTCCAATCCCCAAAAATCCCATCCTTTTGCTTTTTTTCTGGCGAATAACTCTATTTTTGTTTGTGTAGGAAACATAAGCTCAATATTTTTTTGTATTTCAATAGGTTTTACACTGTGTGCTTCACGAGGACTTCTTACAAGTTGTTGAATGTTTCTTGCCCCACGAGGTTGCGGTATCCTCCCTCTCTTAAAAATCAAGCATAGTTCGCAATTCGATAGGGTATACTTTCCTGGGTTGTGAACCATTTTATCCCATATAAAAGCAACAGTTCTATATTCAAATCCCCAAGCATTTCCTAATTCAATAGATAATTGCAAATGCGGACTTGTTGCCCACATAAATAATAGGCAATCATCGCTTGCTATTTCTTGAATAGGTATTTTTTTTAAATCCTCGATTTTTAATGTGGGATACTTAAAAGATGCAGAACTAATGAAAATGTTTTTTGTTAAATCAATTTCATCTACACCTCTGCTACTTCTATCAAATTGTAATTTTCCTCCATAATCCCAAGGTGGATCAGCATAAATAATATCGTAACGTTTTTCAGGAAGTTCAGGATACAAGTCAGGTATTTTGCTGTATTGAGTTCTTTTCCGTGCTATTTCATCGTAAATCTGATAACCTGTTACATTATGTGATTTTGTTCCACGAGCCATTATTTGACATATCTCCTTTTTGAATTGCTAACTATAGTATACATTTTAATTTTATTTCTGTCAAATGTTTTTCTGTGGTGGTTTAAATTCGTTTTTCGGCATCGCAATTTCATACAACTCGGTCATATACGCAATTATTGCGTCTATATCGCCAATTTGGAGTATATACGCAATGCGGATATACTACTTCTGGCTGAAGTGCCAGAAATCCCCTGCCGGTGGTCTTGCTGCTACCTACTAAGCGAATTAAATCACACTTTTTATAGACTGTCAAGAAGACGATTAATCAAATAGACTATTTTGTTTCTATCCTGTCTGATACCCACTGATACGATTTCACAAGCTCTTCAAACCTGTTGAGGCTCATATAAAAATCTTGTACTAATTTATTCTTGTATAAATCCCTTGAAATCCTGATAGTTTTGTAGGATAATTTATAAAAATATCCTCTTTGCATGGAGGCGTAGAAGAAATGAATAGTAAGCTTAAATATGAGAAGAAGATTATTGAAGAATTAAGGGATGTTCCTCATGTTCTATTTTGAGATACTGGAAGGGTTGTATAAGAGCAAGGTTAGATATCTCATCGTGGGGGGGGGGGTTGTCTGTCAATCTTTACGGTGTTCCAAGGGTAACTCAGGATATTGACATCATCATTGCTACGGATAGAGAGAATATTCTTAAGGTAACTTCCCTTTTGAAGAATCTTGGTTATATTCCACGCCTGCCTGTGAACCCGGAAGACCTTGCAGATTCCGACAAAGTAAGGGCTTGGATTGAAGACAAGAATTTTAAGGCGTTCAGTTTCTATCATAGGAAAGATAACTATAAGGTGATTGATATTGTGCTTGTTCACCCTCTGGACTTTGAAGAATCGTTTAAAAACAGAACCGTAAAAAATGTAAAGGATATTGAAATTTATCTGGCATCAATAGACGATATTATAAAAACGAAAGAATTTAGCGGAAGGAATCAGGATCTGAGCGATGTTAAAATGCTGGAAAAAGCAAGAAAATATCTGGAGGGGAAGAATGGATAAGGGATTTATTTATACTCTTGAAGACGAAAAAATAGTTGAATATATGAAATTATCCACTGAAGATAAGCTAAATTGGCTGGAAGAAATCAATGAGTTTACCGATTTGGTTTTAAATGACAAAGAAAAAGAAATAAGAGCCAAATTAAGAGAATGCGAAATATGACCCATGTTTGTCAACAGGTAGGGATGAGAGGGGATGGGGCTGCGGTTTGCCGAGGGCTAAGCCGCCGCCTGATCTAACCCAGAGTTCATATGAAAAACTTCTCCTCCCTTGCATCCTCATATGATAAATGGTATTCCACACCCCTCGGCAGTTTGTGCGATAAATTAGAGAAGGATGCCGTCTTTTCGCTTGCAGATGTAAAAGAGGGTGAGCTTGTCCTTGATGTCTCCTGCGGTACTGGCAATTATAGCCTTGAATTGAAAAGAAGGGGTGCGAGGGTAATTGGGTTAGACATATCTTCTGAAATGCTTTCCATAGCAAAGAAAAAGGCAGAGAATGAAGGATTGAATATAGATTTTATACGAGCAGATGCAGCAATGCCCCCATTTAAAAACAATTCCTTTGACTTAATTACAAGCATACTCATCCTTGAATTTGCTGATAAGCCAGATAAAATGATAGAATCATGGGGCAGGCTGCTTAAATCCGATGGCAGGATTGTTATCGGGTTTTTAAACAGATATAGCCTGTGGGCATTGAAGCGGGGGATTAAGGCAATATTTAAGGATACGATATGGAGGGATGCGAGATTTTATACAGAGGATGAGATGCGCAAATTCCTTATTAAGGCTGATATAAAACCCCTTGAGTCGCAGGAGGTTATCTATTTTCCTCCTTTGTCTAACAGGTCATTATTAAATATCCTGATGATAATAGAAAGGATGGGAAGGAGATTTTTATCAGGCTTCGGCGCCTTTATTTCAATTAAGGGGAGAAAAAAGCCCTAAACTCCTTGACATTATCTTTATCCTATTGTAAAATAAGAATAATTTCGGGGTTAGTTCTTTTGTATTTTTGTAGTCTCTTTTGGTTTCTCTTTAATTAAAAAGGGAGGAATAATTCTATGAGAAAGACAGACCTTGCCAACGAGGTGTTTGAGAAGACGGGGATTTCCAAGAAAGAGGCATCGGATATTGTAGAGCTTATTTTAAATACAATGAAAGATACCCTCCAAGCGGGTGAGATAGTAAAGATTGCCGGGTTTGGCAATTTTGTTGTGCGGAGCAAGAGGTCAAGAAAGGGGAGGAATCCAAAGACAGGACAGGAGATTGAGATATCTCCCCGTCGTGTGATTACCTTCAGGCCGAGCCAGGTATTCAGGAAGTTTGTGAATACACCAATGGCGAATGTTCCAGAGGAAAGCAAGTTAGAGCCGCCGGCAGCTTAAACATTTTATAGCCCTTATTCTTTAAGGGACAAATTAAATGATGGAAAGCAATTTTCCTGAGAAGCTGTTTTATAAGATTGGTGAGGTCAGCAAGATAACCAATACAGAACCTTATGTCTTAAGGTACTGGGAGACTGAATTTCCCTTTCTCCATCCCAAAAAAAATAAGGCAGGCCAGAGGGTCTATTTAAGCAGGGATATTGATGCAGTATTAAAGATAAAAAAGATGCTCTATGAGGAAGGCTATACAATAGCAGGGGTAAAAAAGAAATTTAAAGAAGAGCCGCAGACAGATAATAAATTTTTTGTCAAGGCAATAAAGGGTGTTAAAAAAGACTTAAAGGGCATACTTGACCTGATGAAAAAGGTGGACAGCAGGATGGCGCTTAATAGAAAAACCGGGGCGTAGCGCAGCCAGGTAGCGCACTCGCTTGGGGTGCGAGTGGTCGGCCGTTCAAATCGGCTCGCCCCGACCAGAAAATTTAACCTGTAAATAGAATCCGCCTCCGGCGGATTTTATTTTTAGGAAGGAGGAACAAAGGTTATTGAAGATATTGGTTACAAACGATGATGGCATCTATTCCCACGGCATTCATATCCTTGCAGATTCATTAAAGGCTGTGGGGGATGTAATAGTTATTGCCCCTGACAGGGAGAGGACTGCCGCAGGCCATGCGCTTACCCTGCACAAGCCGCTGAGGCTTGATGAGATAAAAAAGGGATATTATGCTGTCAATGGCACACCCACAGACTGTGTGAATCTTGGGATTAACGGGATATTAAAAGAGATGCCTGACATTGTGGTATCAGGAATAAATAAGGGAGGCAATCTTGGCGAGGATGTTACATATTCAGGGACAGTCTCCGCTGCTATTGAGGGTACGATATTATGTGTGCCTTCCATTGCAATATCCCTTGTGGCAGATGTTGATTTCAGGTTTGAGGCCGCTGCCCATTTTGCAGTAGGGCTTGTAAGGCTTGTTAAAGAAAAGGGTATGCCAAAGGATACACTGCTGAATGTAAATGTCCCAAATCTTAACAAGAATGAGATCAGGGGTGTTAAGATTACAAGGCTTGGGAAGAGGATTTATGACAGAAACTCAATAATAGAGAATGTTGATCCGAGGGGAAAGAAGTATTACTGGATATGCTGTAATCAATGACTTTAAAGGCTGGGGGATTAGGTTTAATAATTAGGAAATAAGAGATGAAGACCTATGATGTGATAATTGTCGGCGCAGGGCCTGCAGGCATCTTTGCTGCAATGGAGTTTGTCAAGCTAAATTCAGGCATGAAGATGCTCCTTATTGAAAGGGGCGGCGATATCCAGCACCGCTCCTGTCCGGCTATTATAAAGAACATGCCATGCGCCCAATTTAACTGCAACCTCTGCGGCATGTTATGCGGCTGGGGAGGCGCAGGCGCTTTCAGCGATGGCAAGCTGAATCTGTCCACGCAGATAGGCGGCTTTCTTAATCAATATCTTGATGAGGAGAGCCTTGCTGAACTTGTTCAATATGTGGATGATATATACATACAGCACGGCGCGCCAAAGGAGATATACGGCACAGATGAAAAGAAGGTTCAGAGGCTCAGTGATACTGCTATTAAATATGACCTGAAACTGATACCATCAAGGATCAGACATCTTGGAAGCGACAGGAGCGTATCCTTCTTGAATGAGCTGTATAAGGTGCTGCACGAAAAGGTTGAGATCAGGCTCCATACAGAAATAGAACATGTGATTGTGAAGGAGAAGAGGGCGGTTGGTGTAAAAACAACAAAGGGCGAGGAGATATTTGCAGAGGATATTATCCTTGCACCCGGCAGGGGAGGGGCAGGATGGCTTGAGAAGGAGGCAAGGAGGCTCAAGCTTACTACACTGAATAATCCTGTTGATATTGGCGTGCGTGTGGAGGTGCCTGCTACAGTTATGAAGGAGCTTACAGATGCCATCTATGAGGCAAAGCTGATATTTTATTCAAAAAAGTTTGATGATCAGGTGAGGACATTCTGCATGAATCCCTATGGCGAGGTGGTAAAGGAGTTCAACCGCGGGCTTGCAACTGTTAACGGCCACAGCTATGCAAATAAAAAGTTAGAGAATACCAATTTTGCAATACTTGTAAGCACATTCTTTACAGAGCCCTTCCATGAACCTATAGCCTACGGCGAATACATTGCACGGCTTGCCAACCTCTTAGGCGGCGGCATAATTGTCCAGCGCCTCGGCGATCTGAAGATGGGCAAGAGGTCAACCTCAGACAGGATAAAGAGGGGGCTTGTAAAACCGTCACTCAAGGATGCAACACCGGGGGATCTGAGTTTTGCCATACCCTACCGCCACCTGACAGATATCCTTGAGATGCTTGAGACAATGGATAATGTTACACCAGGTGTAAACTCAAGGCATACGCTCTTGTATGGCGTTGAGGTGAAATTTTATTCCATGCGCGTAAAGCTTTCAAAGAGCCTTGAGACAGAGATACCGCGCCTCTTTGCAATAGGAGACGGCGCAGGCGTGAGCCGGGGGCTTATTCAGGCCTCTGCATCGGGTGTTGCAGCGGCGAGGGAGATTAAAAAGAGGCTGACTGTAGCAGGGGCTGCTGGATGAACTTTGAATCTGCAAGGCAGCGGATGGTGGAGGAACAGCTTATACCGCGGGGTATAAGCGACCTGCGGGTGTTAACTGCCATGCGAAAGGTGCCGAGGCATCTTTTTGTAGAGGAGGCGCTGCAGGACAGGGCCTACGGCGATTATGCCCTGCCGATTGGCGAGGGACAAACCATATCACAGCCATATATGGTTGCATTGATGACAGAGGCCCTTGAACTGAAGGGTGATGAGATTATACTTGAGATTGGCACAGGCTCAGGTTATCAGGCGGCCATACTTGCAGAGCTGACAAGAGAGGTCTATTCCATAGAGAGGATAGCGCCTCTCGCAGTGAGGGCAAAAAGGATTATTGAAGGCCTTGGCTATAAAAATGTAGAGATAAAGATTTTTGACGGCACACTCGGATGGGAGGGGAAGGGGCCATTTGACGGGATAACCGTAACTGCCAGCGCGCCTGATATTCCAAAGTCCCTGATTGATCAGCTCAGGATCGGAGGCAGGCTCGTGATCCCTGTAGGCGGAAGGTATTATCAGACCTTAATGAAGATAGTAAAGAAGAAGGATGGTATTACAAAGATGGCTATTACAGAGTGTGTTTTTGTGCCGCTCATTGGCGCTTATGGATGGAAAGACGGGGAGAGGTAAGATGGAGGTAACTGTTTAGCGTTTTTTAAGAGAAACGCTAAACATCATTGAAAATTGTAAGTTGCAAAATGGAAAATGCAAATTTGGAAAGAAAAAGCTATCCTACGCTATTCTGTAGCTACTGTCCTACGCTGTTTTGAAGCTACGGAGCAGCGAAAGACAGTCTTAAAATTTTACAATTTTCAATTTAAAATTTGCATTTTGCATTGAAGTTTAGCCATTTCTACAAATGGCTAAACTGTTACAAATGGAGCAGGGGCGAACGGCCGTTCGCCCCTACATTTAGCTATGGAGATACATACATTAGAAAAGGCAGGGGTAGACAGGTTCCTTAAGAGGAGAAGGAAGGCAAAGCATGAGGAGGATGAGTTTGATGTAAGGCTTGACCTCATCTTCAGAGAGATATTGCAGAAGGCCAATGAATTTGTTCCTTCAGAGTCAGGCTCTATCCTCCTTGACGACCCTGCAAAAAAAAGCCTCGTTTTAGAGAGGAATGATCTGGTCTTTGTTGCCTGCTTTGGGCCGGGCTCTTCAAAATTAGTAGGCGTGTCCCTGCCTGCAACAAAGGGTATTGTGGGGCATACATACTGCACAGGCCAGCCGTATGTCAGCCCTGATGTAAAAGACGACAAACATTTTTATTCCGAGATAGACAAAAAGACGCAGTTTATAACCAAATCCATAATATGCGTCCCTGTTGTAATCGGCAAGTCGGTCTGCGGTGTAATAGAGCTTTTAAACAGGTTGGAAAAGGTTAATTATACAAAGGAGGATCTGAACCTCCTTGAGATATTTGCTGCCTATACATCCACACTGATACAGAATGCCCTTGATGCAAAGAGGCATAAGGAGCTTTCAAAAGAAGACAGCCTTACAGGCCTGTTTAATGACAGGTTTTTCCACACACAGCTTGATATTGAAATAAGAAGGGCCAAGGAGCAGCGGAGGGAGCTGAGCCTTATATTCCTTGACCTTGATAATTTCAAGCCAGTGAATGACAACCACGGCCACCTTGCTGGAAGCCGCGTGCTTACAGAGGTTGGCGCTATTTTGAGGGATGTTATAGTAGCGGAGGAGGCTGTGATATCAAGATATGGCGGCGATGAATTTGTAATAATCCTTCCGGGCATAAACTATGAAGAGGCATATAAAATAGGTCAGAAGATAAGGGACGCTGTTAAGGGTTTTGTTTTTTTAAAGGATGTGAGCCCCTATGGGGACCCCGCATATCATATAAAAGATGTTATAACCGCCAGCATTGGCATCGCATCCTACCTTGACTGCATAACCTGCCAGAGAAAGATAGAGGAGGATAAAAATCTTTTCATAAAATTAGCTGATGAGGCAATGTACAAGGCAAAGGAGGCTGGAAGAGACAGGGTCTGCCTGAGGCGCGGGGATGATACCTTCCAGTTCTGAAAATGATAAACGGTATCTGCTTTAAGAATTTTTATTTGTCATTGCGAGCGAAGCGAAGCAATCGCAATACTAAGAAAGATTGCCACACTTCCTTCGGTCGCTCGCAATGACATCTTTCTATATCGGGATTGTCGTGGAGACATTACATTGATAAGGGTATATAATACATTAAAAGGCGAGAAAGAGGATTTTATTCCTCAAAAAAACAATGAGGTAAAGATGTATGTCTGCGGCCCGACGGTCTATGACATGAGCCACATAGGCCATGCGAGGAGCGCTGTTGCCTTTGATTTAATTTATCGATATTTAAAATACAGGGGCTATAAGGTGACATATGTGCGTAATTATACAGATGTGGATGATAAGATAATCAAGAAGGCAGGGGAAGAAGGCGCTGCTGCCCATGAGGTTGCAGAGAGATATATAAAGGCCTTTGATGAGGATATGGATGCGCTTGGCGTAAGTCTTCCTGATTTCAGGCCAAAGGTTACAGAGACAATGGATGAAATCATTAGATTTGTCCAGACGCTCATAGATAAAGGCTATGCCTATGTTGTGGACGGTGATGTGTATTACTCTGTGAGGAAATTTGGCGAATATGGAAGGCTCTCAGGAAAAAAAATAGAAGAGCTTGAGGCAGGGGCAAGGGTAGAGATTGATGAGAGAAAAAACGACCCGCTTGACTTTGCCTTGTGGAAGGCGTCAAAAGAGGGCGAGCCGTGGTGGGACAGCCCGTGGGGGAAAGGGAGGCCGGGCTGGCACATAGAGTGCTCTGCCATGAGCCAGAAATTTCTTGGCGGCACACTGGATATACACGGCGGCGGCAAAGACCTTATATTCCCCCACCATGAAAATGAGATTGCGCAGAGCGAAGGGGCAACAGGCAGGCCCTTTGTCAGATACTGGCTGCACAACGGTTTTGTGAATATAAACAAAGAGAAGATGAGCAAGTCTCTTGGGAATATACTCAGCATAAGGGATGCACTGAATAATTATTCATCAGAGGCAATAAGGCTTTTTTTGCTGTCAAGCCACTACAGGTCGCCTATTGACTATTCACCTGATGCGCTTTCTGATGCAGAGGCATCGCTTGACAGATTTTATACAACCCTCCAGCGCATGGAAAAGGAGTGGCCAGAGATTATAAAGAAAAAGGCGGATAAGAAGGAAAAGGAGAGGCTTCTACAGCCTGTTATGGATGCAATGGATGATGACTTTAATACTGCCCTTGCCATCGGCCACATATTTAATGAAGTGCACAGGGTAAACCGCCTGATGGATGAGGCAGGGGAGTCAGGAAGTAGCAGCGGATTAATCCCATTCCTGCCTGCTGTAAAAGAGGCATTTAAAGAGATTGGCTCTGTCCTTGGTGTGTTTAATAAAACAACCGAAATGTATTTTAATGAAAAGAAGAAGCATCTGAGTATATCTGAAGATGAGATTAAAAAATCTATTGAAGAGAGGAACAAGGCAAGGAGGGCAAAGGAGTGGGCAAGGGCTGATCAGATAAGAAGGGAACTGGAGGAAAAGGGCATTATTCTTGAGGACAGATCTGACGGCACGATCTGGAAGGTTAAAAGATGAAGGAAGAAGGCAGGCTTTTGATTGGTATAAATCCTGTGCTTGAGGCCCTGAGAAGGGGTGAGAGAAGATTTGAGAAGATATATATTGCAAAGGGCAGGGGCGGCCCCAAAACAGACGAGCTGGTAAATCTGGCAAGGGAAAGGGATGTACATATCCGCTTTGAGCAGAGGGAGATTATTGACAGGATATGCGGTTCGGCAAATCATCAGGGTGTTGCCGGTGTTGTATCTGCAAAGGAATACTCAACGATTGATGATATATTCGGTCTTGCAAAAAAAAGGAATGAAGACCCTTTCATTGTTATACTTGACGGCATTGAAGACCCGCAGAACCTCGGAGGGATTATAAGAAGCGCTGAGGCGGCAGGCGTGCATGGAATAATCATACCTGAGCGGAGGGCAGTGGGCGTCACCGATGCTGTTGCAAGGGCATCTGCAGGCGCGGTGGAATATTTATTAATATCAAAGGTAAAGAATATTAATAATACAATAGCAGAGCTAAAGGAGAAGGGCATCTGGATAATTGGCCTTGATGCAGAGGGCGAAAAGAGATATTACGAGCCTGATTACAAAATGCCCCTCGCTGTAGTAATTGGCGGCGAGGGTGTAGGGATAAGGCCGCTTGTCCTTAAAGGATGCGATTTTGTCGTCTCCATCCCGCAAAAGGGCAGGGTAACCTCCTTAAATGCCTCTGTTGCAGCAGGTATAATCATATACGAAATATTAAAGGGCCGCAGCGCTGCTTGATAGCAAAGGCGCCCCTACTGCGAGGGCGGCGCTTTTCTTTTGACATAATGATTAAATTCTGGTATTTTAATTGTAAAGAGAGGCGCTAATTATGACTGCACAGTCTTCAATGAAGCTTGAAAATGCAAACTATGAGCGGGTAATCCTTGCGCTTGAGAGATTGCTTGCATCAAATTCAAATTATTGCCATTGCATGAGGTGCAGGCTTGATGCAACAGCAATCGCCTTAAATGGCCTCCCGCCGAGGTACTTTATAACCCCATCACCAATGGAAATAGATGAGCTTGCATCTTCATGGCTGATGGTGGAGGCAACGGTCCTGCAGGCATTAGAGAGGGTTAGCCAATATCCGCATCATGATAAGGCAGAAAAGATAGTTGATGAAAATATTAAAAAGTTATCTGAAAAGTTAAAGGAAAGAGAGCTTAAATAATCATTAAGCACAGAAAGAGGAGGTGTTTTTTATGAAAAGATTTTTTTATTCAGCAGCCGTAATATTTTCCATCCTGCTTCTTCTCAGCTCCGATGCATTTGCAAAGAAGGAAAAGTTTGTTGAAAGTGATGAGTATAAGGAGAAAAAGGCGCCAACAGGTTTTATAAAAAATTATGAGGGGATGATTGAGGGCAAGGATATTAAATGGGTCTACTTAAAAGAGGGTGTAAAGTTCGGTAAATATGACAGCGTAAAGATTGAGTCCTTTGAAACCATTGCAAACAAGTCTAATAAGGATATTCAAAAAGGTTTGAAGGAAAATTTTGAGACATCCTTCCAGAGGATAGGGAAGAAGGTATCCGGCTCAGGCGCACTGATAATAAAAGGCGCCATGTACAAGGTTGATGAATATGATGTCGGGAAGAAGGTCGGAATGAGCTTTATCCCCGGTGCAGGAGGCATCCTCTCCCGGACGCAGGGAAATCCAACTGTCGGCGTTGAGATTATAATAATTGATGCAGCCACAAAAGAGGAGATCGCAAGGATCAGGCACGAGGCGCAGGACCCGACATTAAACTCTGCCGCAGCAGAGGCGGCTGATGACATTGCGAATTTTGTAAAGGACAATAAGTAAAAATATTATCTGCAGGGGCGCAAGATATCGCGCCCCTGCTAACAAATTGGCCAGATAGAATAATGTATCCAAAAGTATAAGCCTGTATCCAGAAAGATAACCCCACTACTTAATTAAAAATACCTGCAATATTTCACCGCAAAGAATTATTGATATATTCTGAATAGTTACATTCTATCCCCTTTTAACTATATCTTGGCATACTTCTTGCCATTAAGAACTTCTAAAGATGTTCAAATAATTAAATACCTTTATCAGGAGGGATGCCATGTTTAATAAAAAGGGATTCACTATTATTGAGTTAATGATCGTACTTGCAATAATAAGCGTTGTTTTAACCATTGCTGTATCTTCAATGGCAAATACAGTCCAGCATTTAAGACTGAATAGCGCTGCAGGCGAGCTTATGTCAAATATTAATAGGGCGAGGATGACGGCTATAGCAAGAAACGGGAATTGCGTGATTTCCTTTAATAAGGCTGAAAACTCCTATATGATTTTTATGGATGATGACAGCAGCGGCTTGGTAAGCTGGCAGAAGGATGAGGCAGAGGATATGCTGGCATCAAAGGCCATGCCTTCCGGCATAACAATTGCCAAGGCATCTTTCAGCCTCGGGACATCTGCCTTTGGATACAGTGGAAACGGCCTTCCGCTTGGAAACAGGATGGGCTCTGTATGCCTTAAAAATGACAAAAACGAATATTATAAACTTTCAGTCTCATGGACAGGGAGGCCAAAACTCTTCAAAAATGTTAAAAAATCAGAATGTATCTGATTGACATCCCCGCCTTAATTCGGTTACTATCTTCGTAAATGGCGCTTACTGCAGTAGATATCTACAAAAGGCTTCCACAGACAAATTGTGCAAGATGCGGCTCCCCGTCATGTTTTGTCTTTGCCACAAAGGTTGCGCTGAGGCAGGAGGTTATTGAAAAGTGCGTTGTCCTCTCAGAGGCGGAGTTGAAAGATCTGAAAGTGGTTATTGGCGAGGTGAGGACAGTAATGACCGAGGCAGGCGCGAATGCCTATGCACAGGCAGCAGAGGAGATAAAGGGCCGAATAAGGGATATTGATTTTAGAAGACAGGCGAACGGCCTCGGCGCACAGTATTTAAAAGAGGATGATAAAGAATATCTCAGCCTGATCCTTTTAAATCATAAATATAAGGTCTCAAAGGACGGCGATGTAATTAAGGATGACGGCGGATCACCGACTGCATGGGCAAAGATATTTCTTATTATCTATATAAATATGAGGGGAGAGGGCGGGATAAAGAATGAGTGGGTCTCCTTTGGAGGCCTGCCAAAGACATTTGCAAAACAGAAATCCTTTAAGGATAATAGCGAAGATGTGCTGGTAAAAAACTTTTCAGGCAAGAAGACACAGCTTAAAACGGCATGTAATTCCCTCGGCGGGATGGATGTGTCCAGTGAATTCAAATCTGATATGGCATACAGGTTTTTTGTTCTTCCAAAGATACCCTTTCTCCTTCTCTTCTGGGACGAGATTCCGGAAGAGGGTTTCCCTGCGAGGGTAAAGATATTAATGGACAGGTCTGTCCTTGCCTTTATTGACATTGAGTCCCTTGTTTTTCTTGCTGAAAGGTTTGCAAGGGAGCTTGTGAAACAAGGGTTCGGGGATTCATAGTTAAAGAGTTTGTGAGTTTGAAAGTTTAAGAGTTAAAACTCATCAACTCCACAACTCCTTAACTCTATAACTCATAAGAAAGGAGGCTATCATGTTAATAGATGAGATTGCAAAATGGACCGGTAAGAAGGTAGAGGTCATGGCCAGTGACATTGCGTATAAGGGAATCCTTATAGAGGTTACCGAGGAGGAGATAAATCTTCAGGGGGAGTTTCAGTGGATAGCTATTCCAATGGAGAAGGTTACCTCTGTAAGGCCGATCAATCATTAATAAAACTACCCTTTAAACCCCTCTTCTGCTGATGGCATACTCAAATATCCTCCCTCCTATCCTTAGGATACTATTTAATAAGAGATCAACCGGATAGAGTATGTTGTATCTGCTTGTCAAATAAAGCAGCCTGTCTATCTGACGCTGCTTTTTAAATATGCCCTTTAAAATAAACTCAAGGCCCATCTGTCTTATGACCTTCGGAAGGTTAAAGTGATAACTGAACCTGAAAATGATTCTTGCAAGGCGCGTTGCGCTATAAAAGCGCCTGTTTATCTCCTTTCGTATCCTGTTCAGATCAGATATAGCATAATAATCTGAATAAACAATATTTCTGTCCCCGATATGATAGTCAGGGAGTTTTTGCATTATGCTGTAAAGCTCTGTCTTTGGATAGCAGAGAAGACGGCCTACACTTATAAAATCCAGTCCTGCCTTTGCTGCATTATCCGCTATTTTTAGCATGTCTTCTCTCGTTTCTTTATAATTCCCGATGATAAAAAAACCCAAGGCCAGTATATCCGTCTGCTTCACATTCTCAAATGCCTTAAATATCAGATCAGACCGGTACCCTTTTTTTAACCAGTGGAGGACATCATCATTAAAGCTTTCTATGCCTACGCCGACAGTGAATCCAGCCTCACCTAATTTTTTTACCACATCAGGCCTTTTGGCCAGCGACTCCACCCTGCATTGGGCCAGAAACTCTTTCTTTATCCCCTCCCTCTTGAGGGCATCACATAGTTTATCCATCCTGTCCATATCGTGAAATACATTGTTGTCTGTGAAGAAGACGATCTCTGTATCCTTGTCCATTGTCTTTATTTCTTCTATTATAGAGTCCA
>JACPZJ010000108.1 GCA_016195585.1 Nitrospirota bacterium
CGTCCAGCCATAAAAGAAAATAATAGCAGCAGCACAAAGGTAGCTGAAGATATCGCCATATTTAGTATAAATGGTCTTTTTATGGACCTCTGATATTGCGATCTCATCTGTTATGTATGTCTCAGCAAATATATCTGTTGTTTTTATTATTCTGCCTGAGGCGTCAATTATTCCTGTTATACCTGTATTTGCAGCCCTGATAACAGGCACCCTGTTTTCTACCGCCCTGAACACAGCCATAGAAAAATGCTGGTACGGCGCAGAGGACACACCAAACCATGCATCGTTTGTAATTGTTACCATAAGATTTGCATCCCTCTTAACAAACTCCCTTACAAGCTCTGGGAAGATTATCTCATAACATATCACCACACCGAACCGCGCGCCATCTGTTTTCATTATTGTATAATCTTCTCCGGGCACAAAGTCACCAATGCCTTCTACCATCTTGTTTATAAAGAACAGGATATTTGTCAGCGGGACATACTCGCCAAATGGTACAAGGTGTATCTTGTCGTATCTATACAGGACATCTCCCTTTGGAGAGATTAAATAGGCGCTGTTTAAGAGGCCATCTCTGCCTTTCATTGCAGGGCTGCCAATTAAGAGATACACACTATTTTGTTTTGCAAAGGTTGTCAGCTCATTCTGATATTCCCTTTCCTGTTCAAAAAAGAATGGGGCAGCAGTCTCAGGCCATATAATAAGCCCTGCGCCTTCTGATTTCGCCTTTTTTGACAGCGTAAGATAAATATCAATCGTTTCTCTCTTGAATTTAACATCCCATTTCTTTCCCTGCTCAATATTCCCCTGAATAAGGCCTATTCGCATCTTCTGGGTGTTTCCATTATCTAAAAATCCCCTCATCTCCTCTTTAACCCCTCTTTGTCCCCCCTTAGTAAGGGGGGAATTAAAGGGGGGTGATGACAATTTTATATAGCCGTAACTGTATACCATTATTAAAATCAGAACCGGTATTGCTATGAGTGCGATGAGATTTCTGTAATGCCCCCTCTCTTTCCTTCCCCTCTTTTTTATCAAGATCGCTGTCTCGGTTATGGCTATATTTACCATGACAATCAAAAAGGATATTCCATATACCCCTGTGATGTCTGCAATCTGTATGAGCTCCATAAATTCATACTGCGAATATCCCAATTGCGCCCATGGAAAGCCTGTTAAAAGGTAATTCCTTATAAGCTCCAGAGTTACCCAGAGAGACGGCCCGATTACCAATCTTATTTGCGGCGAACGGTCTTTAATTAGATTGAATAGATATGAAAAAATGGCTGTATACAATCCAAGATATGCTGCGAGGAGAAACATTATTGTATAACTTACAGGAAGAGGCACCTTGCCATAATTGTACATGGTAATTGTTACCCAGTTTATAATCACAATAAAAGAGGTGGCGCCAACCAGCCAGCCAAGATAGAAGGCATCTTTTTTATCCTTGTCTTTTAATACGGTCAGAAGCGGGATGATCCCAATCCATGCCACAGGATAGAGATTAAATCTCGGGAAGGATATGGCAATCAGCAGGCCTGATGAGGCCGCTAAAAATATGTCTTTGATCTCAAAGGATTTTTTCATAATTGGTGCTTTCCAAAATTATATACTTGTTTTTGATGGGTTGCAAAGGATTTTTTGGGTTGTCTTTACTAATTAAAGGTCATCAGGTATAATTAAAATGTTCAGGCAGCAATAGGGGTGGGGGGCTTGCAGGAGAAAACCCTTGTAATAATGAGGGGAAAGGCCAATTATACCCATTATGAATGACGAGCTTAAAAATACCCTTATTATAGACAGTGACTTCCACATAAGACAGAGCATCCGTTTCTTCCTTGAAAGAGACGGCTATATAGTAGATACTGCTGGAAACGCAAACGAGGCCATTTATAAGACAAAGAATAACCAGTATAATGTAATAATTGCCTCATATAATCTATCTGATCTGAAAGGCATAGACCTCTTAGATACAATTAATAATAATAATCCCTCATCAGGTGAATTGATCTTTATATCCGATACCCCTGATATGAAAGAGGCAATAGCCTCTATCAGAAGGGGCGCCTTTGACTATCTGTCAAAACCCTTTGAAATAGAAAAGATGTCCTTTTTAGTCAATAAGGCTGTAGAGAAGCAGATATTGATTAAAGAGATAATTAATCTCAAAAGCGGCTTCTGGGGCCCCCTGAAAAATGTGGTAGCAGCCATAGATGCAAGAGACCATTTTCTCAGCGGCCACTCTGAAAAGGTTAGGGATTATGCTGTAAGGATCGCATATGAAATGGGCCTTTCAAAGAAAGAGACAAAGGATATTGAGCTTGCCGCCCTGACCCATGATATAGGCATGATAGGCGTCCCGGTAATATTTATTGGATCAGGGCTGTCAGAAAAGGACAGGGAGCATATAAGGATGCACCCTGTAATAGGCGCAAGGATATTAGGAATGAATCCCTTATTTGAGCCTGTTCTTCCTTTGGTGTTAAACCACCACGAGACATCCGATGGCACAGGCTATCCTGAAGGCCGGAAGGATGATTATATTCCTATAGGCGCGGGGATAATCGGGATTGCTGAGGTATATGATGCAATCACCAGCGACAGGTCTTATCGTAAGGCAAAGAGCAGGGATGATGGGAGAAATGAGGTTTTAATGGAAGGCAGAAAGTTTCATCCTGATATAATCAGCGCCTTTAAAAGGATCTTTTAAGAAAAAAAATGAAAAGGATTAATAGAAGCAAGAAGAACATCATAATACTTCTGAGATGGCTCCTTATAATGGTCTTTCTTACCATGCTTCTGACAGGAAGCAGGGATATATCACTGGTTACAGGGAAGATAGCTTATATCTTATTATTTGTTATCAGCAATGTTGCCCTCCAGTTTGTGCCAAAGGAATATTTTACAAAACGTTACCTTGATTTTATTATTATCCTCGCTGATACAGCAATCATCACTGTCGGCATATATCTTACCAATGAGATAGAGCTTTATTATGTCTACTTTCTATCAATAATAGTCGGCGCCCTCGGAAGGAGCATAAAAGGGAGCATCCTTGTCGCATTCATTGCAAGTGTCTTTTATTTTTTAATAATTTTTAAAACTAAAAGTGTTGACATCCTGCAGCCCACATTCCTTGTGAGATTTCCCTTCTTCTTTATTATTGCCCTTGTCTCAAGCTTTCTTGCAGAGGATGCAACTGTACAGCGCGAGCATTTGAAGAGGTCAAGGTTTCTGTTGAATCTTGGCCAGCTTCTTAGCTCTACAATCAGCGCCAATAAGATCCACGAGATAGTCACTGAAAACCTTTCTAAGCTTGAGGGAATAGATTTTTGCAGCACCTTTCAGTTTGATAATATCAAAAATCAGTTGTTGTTAAAAAGGGTATGGGGCATAAAAGATATAGAGGGCCTTGAGAATTTTAGCATTTTACTTTCTGATATTGAAGGGGATATAAAAGAAAAGATTATGCAAAATCTTATGCCTATTGTGCTGAATGGAGAGGAAATTAAGAAGGATGAAGGATTTTTTCCTTTTTTCTGGCCGGATGCAGGCTCTCAGGTCATTGTGCCTATAGCAAATAAAAATGCCCTCTTGGGTACAATCAATGTGGGAAACAGGAAGCCTGATTACTTTGACGAGGAAACTATAGAGGTATTGAGCATCGTCTCAAATCAGGCTGCCTCTGCCTTTGAGAATGCAAGGCTGTTTAATGACCTTGGCCAGAATGCCCTTGAGCTTTCATCTTTATCCGATATAGGCAAGGTTATAAGCTCCACACTGGACCTAAAAGAGCTGCTGGATAACGTTATGAAATTGACAAGCAAGGTGCTCGGTGTGGAGGCGTGTTCCCTTTTACTGCTTGATGAGGCGACAAATGAGCTGGTCTTGATAAAGGGAAAGATCATAGGCGTTGCAGAGGCAATAAACAAGCTCGATAATAAGGAGTTCTCTGAAAGGGATTTTGAATTTTTTAATGCCATAGTAAATCAGGCGGCAATCGCCATAGAAAATGCAAAATTATATAAAGGCATGGAGGATAAGGTCGCAGAGACAGAGAGGCTTAACAAAATACTCTATGAAGAAAAGATAAAGATAGAATCAATCCTAAACAGCATGGCCGCAGGCGTGGTTGTGGTGGATATGGTCGGCCTTATGGTATTTATAAACAACAGCGCAAGGGAGATACTGGGTTATAAGCGGGGAAATAGTTCTGAGAAGGGGCCATATTTCGCTAACCTCATGGAGCTCCTGAAAAAAGGCGTCATCTCTGAAAAACCTGAATACGCTGCTGAAAAGACGGTGATAGAGGGCGAGGGCAAGAAAATAAGGGTCTTCAATACAAGGGTCTCTCCTATTAAAGGAAGAGATGAAGAAACGCTCGGCGCAGTGGGCGTCCTTGAGGATATCACAGAGCTTGAAAATCTCAGCGAGTTGAAGTCGGACTTTGTCTCACAGGTATCTCATGAGCTCAGAACGCCATTGACATCCGTAAAAGGGGCTACAAAATTAATACTTCGCGGGAGTACAGGCGCTATTAATGAAAAGCAGGAGAAGCTTCTAAAGATAATGAGCTCTGACACAGACAGGCTTATAAACCTGATAAGCGACCTCCTTGATATCTCCAAGCTTGAATCAGGAAGGATAAAGATGAAGAAGGAGGATTTCAACCTATCAGAGATACTCCACCAGTGCATTGAGTCTGTCCAGTCTATAGTAAAGGACAAAAATTTAAGAATCTTTGAAAGATTTGATAATAATATAATGGTGAATGCTGACAGGGATAAGATAAAGCAGGTGGTTATTAATCTGCTTAGCAATGCCATTAAATTTACCCCGGCTGATGGAATGATAGAGTTATATGCCCGACAGGTAAGCGGGCTGTCAGAGGTAAGCGTTAAGGATACAGGTATTGGCATATCAAAGGAGTTTCACAAAAATATCTTTGAAAAATTTCAGCGGGCGGATAACAGCATGACTGCAGAGGTTCAGGGAACAGGGCTGGGGCTGGCAATCTGCAAGAAGATAGTAGAAGACCATGGCGGAAAGATATGGGTGGAGAGCGAGGAAAACAATGGGAGCAGGTTTTTCTTTACTCTACCGGCATAAAATAATATAGTTCAAAAAAAGGAGGAAATAAATGAAAAAGACAAAGATACTTGTTGCAGATGACAACAGAAATATTGTAGAATTGGTAAAGATGGAATTTGAGATACTGGATTATGATGTAGTCACTGCCTTTGACGGGGAAGAAGCATTAAAAAAGATAGAAAAG
>JACPZJ010000109.1 GCA_016195585.1 Nitrospirota bacterium
GCGTCCCCCCTTACTAAGGGGGGAATTAAGGGGGGTGTGGTATTTGCATGAATAAATTCATGCCTACAATTTTTGCAGCTAAGTTATAGAACATTAGGAGTTAATTATGAGTAAGAATATCCTAATAATTGAAGATTCCTTAACCATGAGGTCAATGATTGCAGCAATAATTGAGGAGATGGGTGATTTTATAATTACTGAAGCAGCAAGTGGATTTGAGGCATTAAAGGCGCTGCCCACACGAAACTTTGACCTGATAATAACCGATATAAACATGCCTGATATAAACGGCCTTGAGATTGTTAATTTTGTTAAGAACCATCCAAACTACAAGAATATCCCGCTGATAATTGTTACAACAGAGAGAAGCGAGGAAGACAGGAAGAAGGGGCTTGCCCTCGGCGCTGCAGACTATGTTACCAAACCATTTAAGTCCGAAGACTTGCAAAAAGTAGTAAGGAGAATCGTAGGATAATGGAAGAGAAGAAGAAAGAGGAATCCCATTTAGAATTTATAGCTGAGGCAGAAGAGATTATTGAGCTGATCAGCAAAAATCTCATTACACTGGAAAAGTCTCAGGGGAAGCCGCCTCAGCCGGATGTGGTTAATGCAATATTCAGGGGTGTGCATACACTGAAGGGTATTGCCGGGATGATGGGTTTTAATAATATTACAGAGTTCAGCCACACCCTTGAGAACCTCCTTGACTTCTCTTTGAGAGTGTAGACAATCTTAGAAACCTGCTTGAAAGGGTAAGCAAGGAAGGCAATGATAATTTGGATATTGCGAAGCTCCTTTCTAATCTTGAGAATATCCTTAAAAAGGGGCCTGAGGATGATGCAAGGCACAGATTAGAGGAGCTTGATCTTGACCCTAATATTCTAAAGGTACTCACCGAATATGAGACCCACCGCCTTGAAGAAAATATAAGGCTGGGCGCTAATATCTATGAGGTGACTGCTGGTTTTAATCTTGAGACCTTTGATAAGGACCTCAGTGACATTAACTCAACCATATCCACCTTTGGCGAGGTGATAACCACGCTGCCAACCTCAGGGGCTTCGCCTGATGTGGGGATAGAGTTTCGCCTCATTATCGGCACAAAGGAGGATTACAGCTATGTATCATCACTTCTTTCAAGCAACAGGGTAAAGGTAAAGGAGATGAGGTATGAGAGAAAGAAGGAGAAAAAGATAAAGGGTGAGGAGCGTGAGGAGGCAGAGGCACAGACAGAGGATCTCCCGTCAAGCGTCAAGAGCCTGAGCATGACAGTAAGGGTGAATATAAACCGCCTTGACAAGCTCCTTAACATTGTGGGTGAACTGCTCCTTAATAAGGCAATCATCTCCCATATAAGCAAGGATTTAAGGAATATGCAGGGTCTTACAGATACTGCGATTGAGCTTGAAAAGGCCGCGAGGGCACTGGATAAAAAACTTAATGAGCTTCAGGAGGGCCTTACTGAGGTCAGGATGGTTCCCATAAGCAGTCTATTTGACAGGCTGACGAGGATGATAAGAAAACTCTCAAGGGAATCAGGGAAGATTATTGATATAAGGATATTCGGCGAGGATACTGAGCTGGACAGGCTGATGGTGGAAGAGATTGCAGACCCTCTTATGCATATAATCAGAAATGCCATTGATCATGGCATTGAGTCTCAGGAAGAGCGGATTAAGGCAGGCAAAAAGGAGATAGGCACAATCAAGCTTTCTGCCATGCAAAAAGGGAACCATGTTGTTATTGAGGTAGAGGATGATGGAAGCGGAATAGACTTTAAGAAGGTTAAGGAGAAGGCTGTTGAAAAGGGGTTGATTGGCGCTAATACCCCCTTTACAGAAAAAGAGGCAATAGACCTTTTGTTTACGCCGGGCTTTTCCACAAGCAAGACAGTTACAGAGATCTCCGGCAGAGGCGTAGGCCTTGATGTAGTGAGAAAGAATCTTGTAAAGCTAAACGGTATAATTGATATTGAGACAGAGGTGAAGAAAGGGACAAAATTCATGCTTACCCTGCCAATTACACTGATGATTTTAAAGGCGCTGATTGTTCAGGTGGGCAGCGAGATATATGCGTTGCCGATTAATTCTGTATCTGAAAGTATGAGGATAACCAGCAGGGACATACAGACAGTAGAGAGGAGAGAGGTAATTAAACTCAGGGAAAGGACGCTCCCCATATTAAGGCTTGATGAGGCCTTTGAAATGAAAAGCAGAAGGGGCAGTAATGAGAAGGTGTATGTAGTTGTTGTCGGATCAGGCAGCAGGAGGATAGGCTTTGTAGTTGATTCCCTGCTTGGGCAGCAGGAGATTGTTATAAAATCCATAGGAAAGGCGCTGTCAAGTATACGGGGCATTGCAGGGGCTACAGAACTCGGCAGCAGAAAGACCATCCTCGTTCTTGATGTTGGTGTGCTTATAGAAGAGGCCATAGAAGGATATAAGGGTAAAGAGGAGAGAATAACAAGCCTTGCATAAAAAATCCCCCTCACCCCCCAATAATCCCCCATCCCCCCTTTACTAAAGGGGGGCAAGGGGGATTGAATAAGGGGGGACTCAGGGGGGATTTTAGGAGCAAATATGGAAAAAAGGGTGCTGGTAATAGACGACTCAGAACAGACAAGAAAGAATCTTATTGAGATATTAAAGGGCGCGAAGCTCTTTAATGTATATCTTGAGGCAGAGGATGGTGTTGAGGCATTCAGGATATTATCAAGGGATAAGGTGGATATAATAATCTCTGATGTTATTATGCCGAGGATGGACGGCTTTAAATTTCTGGCGCTTGTTAAAAAAGACAGGGAGTTAAGGGATATCCCGGTAATAATGCTGACCATAAGAGGAGAGATGATTGACAAGATAAGGGGGCTTGATATAGGCGCAGACGATTATATCATCAAGCCCTTTAATGCGGATGAACTTATTGCAAAGGTTAAGGTCTTTTTAAGGATAAAGGCGCTGCAGGACGATTTAAAAGCCAAGAATCTTGAATTAGAAAAGCTGAGCGTTATTGATCACCTTACGCAGCTTTTTAACAGGAGATATTTCTATGATACCCTTAGAAAGGAATTTAAGCGCTCTGAAAGATATAACCTGAAGGTAACATCTATGCTTATTGATCTGGACAATTTTAAGGAGGTAAATGATAACTATGGGCATCTTACCGGCGACCTTGTATTAAAAGAGGTGGCCATGATCCTTGTGGGTTCTGTGCGTGAACACGATACAGTAGCACGATACGGAGGGGATGAGTTTGGCATTATCCTCCCCCAGAAGAACGGGGATGGCGCAAAGGTTGTTGCAGAGAGGATAATCAGGACAGTAGATGATTATCGTTTTGCAAAGAATGTAGAAGAGATAAAGGAAGGGATAAAACTGACTGTGAGTATAGGGATTGTGACATATCCTGAACATAAGGTTGCAAATTATGAAGATATAATAAAGCTGGCAGACAGTGCACTTTACAATGCAAAGGCAAAAAGAAACAGCTATTGCATATATAATACTGCATTAAAGAAGCAGTGATTATATAAGGATAAGGGTATGGCAAATTCCTCATCAAAAAAAGGAAAAAAGAAAAAAGACGAACAGGACACGGCCAAAATCACAGAAAGAGAGAAGCAGGTAAAAGAGGCAGTTGAGCCTGCCTGTTCGGCAGACAGGGTGGAACAATCATCTTTGGAAGCCGGATCGGAGATGCTGCCGGAGGTTGCTGATGATTTATCAGGCGAGATGACTGTTGTTGAGGAAGAGAAGACAGAGCTCCTTGCCTTCAGGCTTTTGAATGAAGAGTATGGCGTTGAGATAAACAGGATAAAGGAGATTATTAAACCTGTGGAGATAACAAATGTCCCGAGGACACCTGATTTTGTTGAAGGGATAATCTCCCTTAGAGGGGTTATTGTACCTGTATATAATCTGAAGAAGAGGCTCAAATTCGCTGCCCACTCAGAAGAATCAGACGTGGTTTTTGATAATGCCAAGAGGATATTGGTAGTCAATTTTGATAATGAGTTAATTGGAATAATTGTTGATGCTGTAACAGGCGTAATAAAATTAAGCAAGGGCTCAATAGAGCCGACCCCGCCGGTGATAAAGGGTGTTGACGCAGAGTATCTAAAAGGTGTCGGAAGATTTAATGACAGGCTTTTGATACTTTTGGATATAGACAGGGTATTAAAATGGGAGTAGGGCCGAAGTAAAAATTTATTAACCTTAAATAGGAGGTGTTTTATGAAAAGGGTATTATTTAAGATTGTATGGTTATTTCTAATCGTGCCCGCTCTTATATCTCTGAACGCAGGTGTCCTGATGGCAGAGGAAGTGGTAAAGATGGCAATATTTCCCCGTAAGCCCACACTTGAGACTGTAAAGGCATACGAACCACTGGCACAATATCTGACTTCAAAGATTGGGAAGAAGGTTGAATTGTTAGTGTATAAGGATTTTAATGCCTTCTGGGATGGTATGAAAAAGAGGGAGGGTGACCTTGTTCACTTCAATCAGTATCAGTACATAAAGGGCCATAAAGAACTCAGCTATGATGTATTTCTCATGAATGAGGAGTCTGGTTCAGCCAGAATAAATGCAGCAATCATAGTAAGGAAAGACAGCGGGATTAATAATCTTTCAGATTTAAAAGGAAAGAAGATATTATTTGGCGGCGGCAGGCAGGCAATGCAATCTTATATCGGGGCTACACAGATATTGAAAAAGCACGGCCTCAAAGAAAGCGATTATGTTGTGGATTTTGCGATAAATCCCCCGAGCACTGCTATAGCTGTTTTTAATAAGGCAGCAGATGCCGCTGGTGTGGGTGAGGTGGTTCTCAACCTCTCAGCGATAAAAGAAAGGATTGATGTGAGCCAGTTAAAGGTTCTTGCGAAGGGCGATGAACTTCCGATGCTCTGCTGGGCTGTTAAAAAGGAGATGAATAAAGATGTGGCTGAAAAGATAAAGAAGGCCATGATAGGGCTTAAAAATGATGAGGAAGGTAAAAAGATATTGAAAGAGGCTGAGGCTACGGCCTTTGTTCCTGCTACGGATAAGGACTATGACCTTGTGCGCAAGATAGTAAAAGAGGCGTTAGACGAGGAGTATTAATCTAACGATGAATTTGTAGGCACGAATTTATTCGTGCAAAATAGCACGGTTAAAACCGTGCCTACATTAGTCAAACCCCGCTATTTAAGCGAGGTTTGGGTATTTATTGCACCCAGCTTTTAAAGAGGGCGAGGAGAATTTTCCAGCATAAGGTTTTATTTGAAGGGGTATTTTATGAAGATATTAAATTTGAATAAGATAGGTATCAAGATAATAACCATAACTACCTGTATAATTATTTTAATGATGGTGGCGGTTGCCACAAGGGTCATACTCTCAGAGAAAAAAGGCTTTACAGACGAGCTTGCCAATAAAGGCGGTAGCCTCGCAAGATTCATGTCAAAGGTAGTCCCTGCCTCAATCTTGACATATGACATATCAATGCTTGACAGCTATGTAAAGGAGCTGACAAAGGATAAGGAGGTAATCTACTCAGTTATCCTGAATAAGGAAGGCGCCTTTATCTCTGCCCATCTGGACAGGGAAAAAAAGGTGATTTCAGGATTGAAAAGCAAGGATGATGATGTAAAAGGCCTCATAAAAGAGATTAGTCTGATGAAGGATATTATTGAGATAGAACAGCCGATAATTTATCAGAATGAGGCGCTGGGTGTTATAAGGATCGGCCTGACAAAGCAGTTGCTTAATGAAAAAATAAATAAGCAGATTCTGGCAATAGTTATAGTAAGCCTGATAGGAATTATTTTTGCAATTATAGCCATTACATTCTATGTAACAAACAGGGTTGTTTCGCCGCTTAATAGAGATGTTTCTTTTTCCACTGCCATAGCCGCTGGCGATATGACCCAGAGGCTTGAGGTTAATACCACTGATGAATTGGGCGTCCTCGGCAATGCATTGAACAAGATGGTTGACGCGCTAAAAGGAATAATTATCAAGATAAATTCCTCATCAAAAAATGTAGCTGTTACTTCAGGCAGCCTGTCTAATATATCAAAGAGGCTTTCAGAAGGCTCAAATGAGCAGTTAAAGGCAATAGAGATAACATCCTCATCCATCTCAGAAATCAATATCTCTCTAAAAGGAACAAATGAATTAGCAGATACGCTCTATCAACTCTCTAATGACACATCCTCATCAATACTGGAGATGACAGCGTCAATTAATGAGGTCTCAGGCAGTATAAATGTCCTGTCGGATTCAGTAAATACGAGTTCATCCGCCATTGAGGAGATGTCTGCCACTATCAAGAGTATTGCTGAAAATGTAGAGCTCCTTTCCTCAGAGGGGGAGCAGACAGCCGCATCCTTAAACGAGATTAGCGCTACTGTGAAGAGTGTTGAGATGAACGCAAAAGAGGCGACAGAACTCTCAAAGACAGCCAGCAGTGAGGCCTCCAACCTTGGAATAAAATCGGTTGAAAAGACAATAGAAGGCATGAATAAGATAAAGGAAAATGTTGTGACCTTTTCAAATATTATAAATGACCTTGGTGAGAAATCAACGATGATAGGCAAGGTAGTGACAGTTATAAATGAGATTACCGAGCAGACGAATCTTCTGGCATTAAATGCCGCTATTATTGCAGCACAGGCAGGCGAGCATGGAAAGGGATTTGCTGTTGTTGCGGATGAGATAAAGGACTTAGCAGAGAGGACTGTTCTTTCAACCAAAGAGATCGCCCAGATAATAGATTTAATACAGAACGGAACAAAAAACGCCATTCTATCCATGAAAAAGGTAACAGAGACCGTTGAAGAAGGAGGAAGGCTCTCAAAAGATGCATACAGCGCCCTGAATAAGATTGTTGAGAGTTCAGAGAAATCATTTCAGATGTCAATATCAATAGAAAAGACGACCAAGGAGCAGGCTGTAGGAATAAAAAGGGTAGATGAGGCGGTGCATAGAATAAGCAAAAATCTGAGGGGGATATCAGATTCAACTCAAGAACAAAAGAAGGGAGCAGGCCAGATAGTAGGCGCTGTTGAAAGGATGAAGCTTACAGCCGTTCAGGTTAAACAGGCCACTGTTGAGCAGGCAAAAGGCACAAAGCAGATAAATAGCGCTGTGGAGATGCTGCTCAATAAGGTGCACGAGGTCTCAAAAACAGCAAAGGAGCAGAAGACAACGAGCGACCAGATTGTATCAGCAATTGAAAAGATCAGCAGTATTACAAGGCATAATACTGATTTATCATCAGAAATGAGCTCGGCGGTGGTTACTTTACTTGGTGATGCCGAGGCGCTTAAGAATGAGGTAAGCAGATTTAAAGTGTAATATCTTGGAGATATTATGGCAGATGTGAGCAAAGAAATTGCTGGGCAGCATATTAAGGTTGCAGTTTTTACAATCGGCAATCTGGAGTTTGCCCTTGATATAATGCAGATTAAAGAGATCATAAAGCCAATAAAGATTACTGTTATACCAAAGGCCCCGAGATTTATTGAGGGTGTTATTAATCTCAGGGGAGGCATTATCCCTATTGTTGATCTCAGAAAGCGATTCGGCGTGAAGGCTGCAGGCGCAGAATCTGCCAAGGAGCGGGTGATAGTAACAAGGCTTAGCAGAAAGGTAATAGGCCTGATTGTTGATTCAGTTACAGATGTCATCTCTTTAGACAAAAAAAATATCAGCCCGCCCCCGGAGATTGTAAAGGGTATAAGCTCTCAGTTTATAAAAGGGGTTGGAAAATTGGATGACAGGCTCATTCTTTTGATTGATCTTGATACAATTCTCACAGCATCTGAAAGGATAAGCCTGAAGGAATCGCTATGATATGGAGGAAATTAATTTATAATGGTTATCAAATGTCCAAAATGCGGTGAGCGGATTGATGTTGACGAGGCGCAGCTTTCAACAGGCGAGGCAAAGGTTAAGTGCTCACACTGCTATGCAATGTTTGCAATAAAAAGAGGGGTTAAAAAGACAGAGGCGCCAAAACAGGCGCCGGTATTCCCCCCTCACCCCCCCTTACCTCCCCTTTCTCCCATCCTTGGTAAGGAGGGGATGGGGGAGGTAAGGGGGGAATTAAAAAAGATAAATCTTAAAAAGGTCCTTGTAGCTATGGATGGCGATGCGGCGGTTAAGATCATAAATGATGTATTAACTGAAAATGGCTTTGAGATTATAAATGCGCCTGATGGAAGAACTGTGCTTTCTTTAATAGAATCCGAGAGGCCGGCAGTTGCGATATTAGATGTTGGCCTGCCGCATATCTTTGGTTTTGAGATCAGTGAGATAATTAGAAACAGCGAGAAATTAAAAGACACAATAGTCATTTTAGTTGCCTCAATCTATGATAAGACAAGATACAAAAGGGAGCCAATGTCCCTTTTTGGCGCTGATGATTATATTGAAAAACATCATATCAGAGACAGTCTTATAACAAAGATTATCGGGTTATTAGAAGACAGGTTTCCCGGGATGATCCATCCTGAACATCATGAGGCTGCTGAGGCCAAATCTCTGCGCACCCTGAAAGAGGGTTATGATTATTCTGAAAAAAACAGGCTGACTGCAGATGATGTGGACGGCCTTAAGAATGACGAATTGCCTCCTATAATCCCGTCTCACCCCCCTTCTTCCCCCCTTAGTAAGGTGGGAGACAGAGGGGTGTCCCCCTTAGTAAGTGGGGAGGCAGAGGGGCTAAAGGCAGGAAGGGGGGATTATGAAGAAGAGAGGGTTTTAGAGGTTGAGAAGAAAGAGGCGCCTTTATCCCTTGAGCATGAAAAGGCAAAGAGGTTTGCAAGGATTATCATATCAGATATCTCACTTTATAATCAGAAGGCGGTTGAGGATGGGATTAAAAAAAACAATTTTTATGAGATGCTAAAGGCAGAGATAGAGGAGGGCAGGAAGCTTTATGAAAAGCGTGTATCACAGGATATCATATTTGCTGCCAATTACTATGACGAGATGATAGAGGAGTTTATTAAAAATAAAAGAAGGTCTTTGGGTTTGTCTTAAATTACATTTTTAAACTTATGAATAATGAAATAAAAAAATATATTAAGGATTTATCCTCAAGTGATGTTGAAGTAAGAAGGCAGGCAGTTGAGAGGCTCGGCGAGTTTCACAATGATCAATGCATTGACCCGCTACTTTCCGCACTCGGTGATGAGGACTGGCGCGTTAGAAAGACTGCCGTCTCTGCTGTTTTGAATCTTGAACATAATGACAAAATCTTTAAGGGTCTGATTTCATTATTGAGATCAGAGGACAATGCAGGTTTGCGCAATGCCTCTGTAGAGGTATTGACAAAGCTTGGAGAGTCAGCGGTTCCTTTTTTGGCAGAGGCCATGAAGGATACTGACAGGGATGTGAGGAAATTTATTGCTGACATCCTTGGTGATATTGGCGATAAGAAGGCTGTCAAGGCGCTCATAAATGGTTTGTCCGATGCTGATGAGAATGTATGCCTTGCATCTGTTGAGGCGCTCGGCAAGTTAAAGGATGCGAGCGCATTGAAGCCCTTAGTTAACATACTTAACCGTAATGATAAGCTCCTATCTTATGGGGTTATAAAGGCGCTGGAGGGGATTGGTGATGCCAGTATAGTTGATGTGCTGATACCGCTTATAAATAAAAGCGGTATTGAAAAGGCTGTGATAGACGCACTTGGCACAATTGGCGACATAAAATCACTGGACGCGCTCATTGCAGCCTTCAAGGATATGCGGTTAAGAAAATCAGCGTTATGCGCTGTTGCTGGGATTTATGAAAGGAATAATGAAAAACAACTGAGGGAAAAGATCGTATCCAAAACCCGGGCTGCCCTGAATAAGGATATTATTACATATCTTATAGATGCTCTGGACGATTATAATGCGAGGGTGAGGGCTGCTGCAATTATCTTCCTCGGCTGGTCAGGAGACATGCATGCAGTTAGACCCCTGTTCAAATTTCTTGATTCTGAGGAAAGCGGCAGAATTATAAGGGCGCTAATTGATATTGGCAGGGATGCTGAGGATATTGCGATTGAAAAGCTTTCCGATGGAAACGAGATTGTAAGGGAGGGGGCTGCCCGTATTTTAGGCGAGATTGGCGATAAGAAATCAGTGAGCGCCCTTATATTGCTTCTTGGGGATGAAAACGGGCATGTAAGGCAGACCAGCGCAACTGCCCTCGGCAGGATCGGCGATTCAGCGGCCGCAAAGTCCTTGATTGACCTTTTAAGCGATGAATACCCGAATGTTCAGGAGGCTGCAATTGAGGCGTTGGGCAGGATAAATGATAAAACCTTAATCCCTCATTTTTTAAAGATGCTTGCGAATGAGGATGAGAATATAAGGGGAAATGTAGTAAAGATACTTGGCAGGCTGAAGGCAAAGGAGACAATCAGTAATCTATTATTCATGTTAAAGGATGAGAGCCCGTATGTAAGGCAGTGTGCAGTGGACGCCCTCGGTTCTATTAATGACCCTGCTACAGAAGGGGGATTGATGATTGCCCTTACTGATGAAGACAAGATGGTCCGCTTAGCAGCGGTATCTGCGCTGATTAAAAAGAAGAATAAAAAGTTTCTCCAGCCCCTGACCTCTTTATTAAAGGATAATGATATATGGATCAGGGTCTCTGTTATAAAAGGGATAGGGGAGATAGGCGGAAGGGATGCGGTTCAGGCAATGACTGAGATGCTTGATGACAAGGTTGGCGCTGCAAGGATTGCTGCCATAGAGGCGATGGAGAGGCTCGGTGATAAAAAAATAGGAGGCAGGATAATCAGTATGTTAAATGATAAGGATGCTGATGTAAGGCTTGCTGCTATTAAGACACTGGGCCAGCTAAGGGTTGAAGGCGGGAAAGAGGCATTGAAGGATTTAGTGCGGACAGAAAACGACCCTGCTGTCAGGGAATATGCAAAAGAGGCGCTGGGAAAATTTTAATATGAAGGGTGCTAATGCTTAGATGTTTAGCAATGAAGAGCAGATACCATTAACAGATGAGATATTTAAACTCCTTAAAGATCTGATTTATAAGAGCAGCGGGATATGGTTTGATGACAGCTCAAAGGAGATACTCAGGATGAGACTCACCCGAAGTGTCCAGAGTCGCCAGTTTAAGGATTTTAAAGATTATTATTTATTCTTAAAATATGACAGGGAAAAAGAAGCGGAATTAGCCAGCCTGATTGATGTTGTCGCCAATCATGAGAGTTATTTTTTCAGGGAGATGCCCCAGCTAAAGACCTTTTCAGAGGAGATACTGCCGGAAATCAGGGAGAAAAAAGCGAAGGAAGGGAAGAAAGAAATAAGGATATGGAGCGCAGGCTGCTCAACAGGTGAAGAGGCATATACCATATCAATGCTGATGCTTGAATCAGGGATGCTTGATGGATGGGGTGTTGAGATATTTGCAAGCGATATTAGCCAGAGGGTGCTTCATTCTGCAAGGAGGGGGATTTATCAAAAGCACTCCTTCAGGGCCACGGATCCGTTATATATATCAAAATATTTTCATCAGGATGATAATGGCTACAAGATTTCTGACAAGGTGAAGGAGAAGGTGCATTTTGGATATTTTAATCTCCTTGATTCAGACAGGGCTATGTTTGTCAATATGATGGATGTAATCTTTTGCAGGAATGTAATCATATATTTTGACCTGCCTGTAAAGAAAAAGGTAATTGAGATGTTTTACAATAGACTGAATGATTTTGGCTATCTCCTTCTTGGGCATTCTGAATCCCTGATAAATATCTCAACGGCCTTTGCCTTGCGGCATTTTAAAAATGATATGGTATATCAAAAGGCAGTTAAATCAGTTTAATGCTTTTCTTGGAGGAATTGTTTTGAAGAAAAAGATCCGTGTAATTGTGGTTGACGATTCGGCATTTAACAGGCAGTCTATTGCAGCGATGCTTGAGTCATCGCCTGATATTGAGGTTGTGGATTCGGTTGCAGACGGCAGAGAGGCCATAAGGAGCGTCACCACGTATAAGCCTGATATTATTACCCTTGATTTAGAGATGCCAAACATGGACGGATTTACATTCTTAAGATGGCTTATGGCAAACAGGCCGACGCCTGTCCTTGTTATAAGCTCACAGTCTGATACTAAGAGCGTCTTTACAGCCCTTGACCTCGGCGCTGTTGATTTTCTTGCAAAGCCGACAAAAAGGATATCAAATGAGATACAGGGTATTAAACATGACCTTTTAAAAAAGGTAGAGATCATTTCAAATCTTCCGATTGAAAAGATAACATCACGTGTAAGAATACTTGAAAAAAGGGAGATTGAAGAGGCACCGTATCAATCAATCAAGGCAGTAAAGGCATCTAAGGGTATATTAAGAGGCGATATAGATTTGGTGGCAATAGGCTCATCCACAGGGGGGCCGCCTGCGTTACAGTCTATTATCTCAGTGCTGCCTGCTAATTTTCCGGCATCAGTTGCCATTTCCCAGCACATGCCGGCAGGCTTTACAAAGTATTTTTCAGAGCGGATGGATAAAAATGCAAAGGTTGATGTTAAGGAGGCGGAGAACGGGGATATTGTAAGGGCTGGGGCTGTATTTATTTCGCCGGGCGGCTATCATATGACCTTCAGGAGAGACAGTGATCAGGAGGTTAAAATAAACCTTAAAAAGCGCCTGCCGAGCGACCTATATACGCCGTCTGTAGACATTATGATGACCTCAGCAGCAGAGATATTCGGTAAGAAGGTGCTGGGGGTTATCCTTACAGGCATGGGCAACGACGGAAAAATTGGCATGAGAGAGATAAGGAACAGGAATGGCCAGACCATTGCAGAATCAGAGGAGACAGCTGTGGTCTTTGGTATGCCCGGTGAGGCGATAAAGGATGGGACGATTGACAAGGTATTGCCGCTTCCTGAAATTCCAGAGGAGATTATAAAGAGGTGCAGCAAATAAAATTTATTGCTAATACCCCTTGATAGAACGGCTTTTATTTGCTATTATTGAATTAAAGGTAGGGGCTGGGTAACCCAGCCCCTACCGTCAGAAAAGATTAATAAAATTGAGGATTTAATATGAGTAAAGACGAAGGGGATATAAAAGAGGTTGACCTGTCAAAAAAGGTAGAGGATTTCCTGCAGGTATTTAAAAAGGGCGAGGAATTCACGCAGGAATTATTAAAGGAGAATGAGCGGCTTAGATATAAGATAGTAAAATTAGAAGAAGATATAAGGGCAGGTAAGAAAGGTTCGGATAACAGCCAGACGAAACTCCTAAAGGATACAATTTCTCAATTAGAGGAAGAAAAGAATTATTTGACTAACAAGTTCAGGGAGGTGGAGGCGGAGAATAAGGATTTTGCCGCCAGATATGTGGAGGTGGAGGAGGAGAATAATAACCTTGCAAACCTTTATGTGGCAAGCTATCAACTCCATTCCACGCTTGATGTGCAGGAGGTATTAAAGATAATACTTGAGATTATAATTAATCTTATTGGCGCTGAAAAATTTGCATTAATGGTATTGGATGAGGAGATGAATGAGCTTGTTGCTGCTGCGGCAGAGGGTATTGATAAGAGGGATATCCCGAATGCCAAGGTTGGTGAGGGATTAGTCGGCACCGTTGCAAAGACAGGTGAGAGCTTTTTTGAAAAGGATTTGGAAAAAAAGAGGGATGAGTTGTCAGAGCCGCTGGTCTGCATCCCTTTAAAGATAAAGGAGCATGTTATAGGCGTAATAGTCGTCTTCACCCTGCTGCTGCAAAAAAAGAATTTTACAAGGGTGGATTACGAGCTTTTCTCAATGCTCGCAGGACATGCAGCAACAGCAATATTCAGCTCAAGGCTCTATGCCCAGTCTGAGAGGAAGCTCTCAACCATACAGGGCTTTCTTGAGCTGTTAAGCGGTAAGAGAAAGTAGGGGCAGACCAGCGTGTCTGCGTGATAATAAGGGCGAACACATAGGTTCGCCCCTACAGGCATGCCCGATGGCGGGCAAAAACTGGAGAAGGATTATGGCAGAAACTTATAATTTCCTTGTTGTTGACGACTCCCCAACCATGCGGCAGCTTATAACCTTTGCCTTAAAGAGGATCCATAACTGCCAGATTACAGAGGCGAATGACGGGGTTGATGCGCTTAAAAAGCTGTCAGGCAATAAATTTAGCCTTATACTCCTTGATATTAATATGCCTTTGATGGACGGATTAAAGCTTCTTAGTATTTTAAGGGGAAACCCAACATATAATGATGTTCCAATTGTAATAATAACTACAGAGGGTGCGGATGCTGATAGAGAAAAGGCGATGAAGCTCGGCGCAAATGCCTACATAGCTAAGCCTATACAGACAAATGAGCTTTTGAAGGTGGTAAGAGGGTTTCTTAAGATAGACGAATAGGTAAGGCTTCCTACCTGTAAGGCCATCCTTATTATTTATATATTTTAAATGGATTTTGAGGGAGGGAAAGAGAAATAGGATGAAATTTGGAATAATAGTATTTCCAGGTTCCAACTGCGACCATGACTGCTATCATGCTGCGAGGCATGTCTTGAATCAGGATGCCGAATTTATCTGGCACAAAGAAAATAAGCTCTCCTCCTTTGATGTAATTATAATACCCGGCGGTTTTTCCTATGGGGATTACCTGAGAACAGGGGCTATTGCCAAATTTTCGCCTGTAATGAAGGCAGTAAGAAAATTTGCAAAGGATGGCGGCCTTGTAATAGGGATATGCAACGGTTTTCAGATACTCCTTGAGGCAGGGCTATTGCCGGGCGCCATGCTGAGAAACAGAACCCTGAAGTTTATATGCAAAGATATCTATGTAAGGGTTGAAAGTATAAATACACCCTTCACGAATAAATGCGATAAAAAAATATTAAGAATGCCAATTGCACACGCTGAAGGGAACTATTTTGCTGACCCGAAGACCCTGTCACACCTCAAAGAAAATCAGCAGATTGTATTTAGATATTCTAATGAATCGGGTGAGACAACTGATTCAGCAAATCCTAACGGATCTCTGGAAAATATAGCAGGTATTTGTAATGAAAACGGGAATGTGCTCGGCATGATGCCTCATCCTGAGCGATGTGCAGAGGCTATCCTCGGGAATGAAGACGGGAGGCTGATATTTGAGTCAATATTGGCGTCATTGAAGCAGGTGCGTTAAATTTAATGCCCGGAGTAGATTGCTTCATCGCAAAAGAACGCTCCTCGCAATGACATTCTGGTTTGTTTGTCATTGCGAGCGAAGCGAAGCAATCTCTTGTTTTGAATAGGCATGATTGGATATGAAGACCCTAAAAAAAGAAGAACCAAAGATAACAAAAAAACTGATAAAGGATCACGGTCTTACTGATGAAGAGTATCAGAGGGTAATTGATATTCTCGGCAGGACGCCCACCTTTACAGAGCTTGGGATATTCTCAGTAATGTGGAGCGAGCACTGCAGCTATAAGAGCTCAAGGGCGCATCTTAGGAAATTTCCAACAAAGGGCGAGGTAGTTATTCAGGGGCCGGGTGAGAATGCAGGCGCAATTGATATCGGCGACGGTCTTGCTGCAATATTTAAGATGGAGAGCCACAATCACCCATCCTTTATAGAGCCATATCAGGGCGCTGCAACTGGTGTCGGCGGGATATTAAGGGATATCTTTACAATGGGCGCAAGGCCGATAGCGCTTATGAATTCCCTCCGCTTTGGGCCGCTTCAACATTCAAAAAACAGATACATTTTTGAAGGTGTGGTCTCAGGCATTGCAGGATATGGCAATTGTATAGGTGTGCCGACTGTTGGCGGTGAGATATATTTTTCTGAATGTTACAATATGAATCCACTTGTAAATGTGTTCTGCCTCGGAATTGCTAAAAAGGATGGCATATTCAAGGGTAATGCAAGCGGTGTAGGGAACTCTTTAATCTATGCCGGCTCAAAGACAGGCAGGGACGGCATACACGGCGTAACAATGGCATCAGAGGAATTTGGTGAATCGTCTGAAGAAAAAAGGCCTAATGTTCAGGTTGGCGATCCCTTTACAGAGAAGCTCCTCGTTGAGGCATGTCTTGATGTGATGAAGAAGGGCTTGGTTGTCGGCATTCAGGACATGGGAGGGGCTGGCCTGACAAGCTCGTCGTCAGAAATGGCTGGAAGGGCAGGGACAGGCGTTGAGATTGATACATCTCTCGTTCCAACAAGGGAAAAAGGGATGATGCCTTATGAGATTATGCTTTCTGAATCGCAGGAGCGGATGCTGCTTGTGGTTGAAAAGGAAAAAGAGAAAGAGGTTTTAAATATATTTAAAAAATGGGATATTGATGCTGTAAAAATAGGCATGGTTACAAATGACGGGATATTCCGAATAAAGTATGGAAAAAATATTGTCGCAGAGATGCCTGTTAAATCAATCTCAGATAGCGCCCCTGTATATGAAAGGCCTATAGCAAGGCCTGTTAGACAGAATGACATTAATTATTTAGATATAAATGAGATACCAGTTAACAATGACTTTAATACTATTCTTTTGAAACTACTCTCTATCGCAACAATAGCCAATAAGGCATGGGTCTATGAGCAATATGATCATATGGTGAGGACTAACAGTGTGGTTCTTCCCGGCTCTGATGCAGCGGTTATAAGGGTTAAAGGGACAAACAAGGGACTGGCGATTACAACAGATTGTAACAGCCGGTACTGTTATCTTGACCCGTATAAAGGCGGTATGATTGCTGTGGCAGAGGCAGCGAGGAATATCGTCTGTACAGGCGCAAGGCCGCTTGCAATTACTGACTGCCTTAACTTCGGGAATCCTGAAAAGCCTGAAATTATGTGGCAGTTTGTAGAGTCAATTAAAGGAATTTCTGAGGCCTGTAAGGTGTTAAATACACCTGTAATAAGCGGCAATGTAAGCTTTTACAATGATACAAAAGGAATCTCAATCTATCCCACACCAATAATAGGCATGGTAGGCTTATTAGAGTCTGTGGAGCAGCATATTACCCAGTGGTTTAAGGATGAGGGTGATGCAATAATCCTCTTAGGTAAAAATTTAGAGGAGATCGGCGGGAGTGAGTATCTTAAAGTAATACATAATATAGAAAGAGGCAAGCCCCCTGAAATTAATCTGAATTTTGAAATGCAGATTCAAAAGGCCCTTCTGGACAGACTGAATATAGTTAAGGATGCCCTGAATAATCATGCAATACCATATAACATTATTGGCAAGGTTGGCGGCATGAGATTAACAATTAATAACAACAATGACAGATTAATAGATTTGTCAGTTGAAGATATTAACAAGGCATGGAGAGGCGCCTTTGAAGCTAATTTCTGATAATTTTAATGAAGAGTGCGGCATCTTCGGCATCTACGGCCATCCAGAGGCTGCGAACCTTACCTACCTCGGCTTATATGCCCTTCAGCACAGGGGGCAGGAGGGCGCAGGCATTGTATCATCAGACAGCTTCCATCTCCATTGCGAAAAGGGGATGGGCCTTGTCTCAGATATATTCTCGGCAGATGTTATTAAAAGACTGCCCGGTCATGCTGCAATAGGGCATAACAGGTATTCCACAACAGGGGGCAGCCATATAAAGAATGTGCAGCCCATAATGATCAATTACGCACTCGGTTCACTTGCCCTTGCCCATAATGGGAATCTGATAAATTCAAAACTAATAAGGGATGAGCTTGAGGCCTACGGTTCAATATTCCAGTCAACAATTGACAGCGAGGTTATAGTTCACCTTATAGCCCTCTCGCGGGAAAAGGACCTGCTTGGAAGGATTATAGATGCTGTTTCCAAGGTAAAGGGCGCGTATTCACTCCTTATTTTAACAGAAAAAGAATTGATTGCCCTGAGGGATCCATGGGGTTTCAGGCCATTATGCCTTGGGCGGCTTGATGGCGTGCCCTGAGGGATCCATGGGGTTTCAGGCCATTATGCCTTGGGCGGCTTGATGGCGACTATGTATTGGCATCTGAGACCTGCGCCTTGGATTTAATTGAAGCGAAGTATGTCAGGGATATTGAGCCAGGGGAGATTATCGTAATAGATGAAAAGGGGCTTAAATCGTATCATCCATTTCCAGAGACAAAATTATCTTCCTGCATATTTGAATATATATATTTTGCAAGGCCTGACAGCTATGTCTTTGGCAGGAATGTCCATATGATAAGAAAGGGCTTTGGCAGGAAACTCGCTGAAGAAAATCCTGTAGATGCAGATGTGGTAATACCTGTGCCTGATTCAGGCGTTCCTGCAGCGCTTGGTTATTCTGAGTATTCAGGGATTCCTTATGAAAACGGCTTAATTAGAAACCACTATGTTGGCAGGACATTTATTGAGCCACAGCAGGCCATCAGGCACTTTGGCGTTAAGATAAAATTAAACCCTGTAAGGGATGTGTTAAAGGGCAAGAGGGTAGTGGTAGTAGATGATTCAATAGTAAGGGGCACTACAAGCAGAAAGATAGTAAAGATGATCAGGAATGCAGGCGCAAAAGAGGTTCATGTGAGGATAAGCTCACCGCCGATATTTTTTCCCTGCTTTTATGGCATAGATACCCCGACAAGGCAGGAGCTTATTGCATCCAATCATACCATTGATGAGATAAAAAAATATATCACTGCTGATTCTCTCGGATATTTAAGCATAGAAGGTATGCTTAGTGTAATACCTGATTCTAATGGTGGATTCTGTATTGCCTGCTTTTCAGGTGAATATCCTGTGCCTTTTACCAAAGAAGAGGTAATACAACTTGGCCTCTTTGAGGACTGGGTAAAGGGTGCAGTGAAAAGCTAAAAGAAGGAGGAAAATCATGGACACGCTTTATTGGGATAAATATATTTTCTTTTTTAGCAGAAGCGAAGATGAAGATACCTCGGGCAGGACAAAGGCTATGCCTTCTATTAAAACAGGCCAAAAGGAAAAGAAGGTGTATCTAACTGTTGTGGAAGGCGAAAACTTTGGCGAGGAATACGAATGTAAAGACAAGGAGACCGCCATTGGAAGGTCTTCAGGGAATGACATTGTGATTAAAGATGAAGGGATATCAAGGAGGCACTGTGTAATAGAGCCTGCTACAAGCGCCTATGTCTTAAAGGATTTAAACAGCACAAACGGCACCTTTTTAAATAATAAAAAGATTTTGTTATCAGTTGTATTAAAGCATGGCGATAAGATTAAGGTTGGGAAAACAACACTTCAGTTTATAATAGCAGACGAGAAGAGGGAGAAGGTTTATACCTTAAAATAATATCAGCCTATAACAGTCTTATTTCTCCCGCCATTTTTAGCCTTATAAAGGGCATCGTCAGCAATCTTTATTATATCATCAATACCAGCAATAGTTATATCAGGATGCGGATATATCCCGATGCCAATGCTGATTGTTGCATGAAGTGTTTTATTCTCCTCTTCTGAGAAATTAAAGCCTTCTACCTTTTTGCGCAGCCTTTCAGCAAGACTGTATGCGTCTTTGCTGTTAATGTTGCATAAGGAGCCTATGAATTCCTCGCCTCCGATCCTTGCAAAAATATCATATGTTCTCTGATTATCCATAAGTATCTTGGCAAGTTTTTTCAGGACAACGTCTCCGACCTGATGGCCATAGGTATCATTGACCTTCTTGAAATGGTCAATATCAATCAGGATGCAAATAAGGCTTTGCTTGAATCTTTTGCATCTTTCAAATTCTGGCTCAAATCTCATAAAGAAGTACCTTCTGTTATATAAGCCGGTGAGTTCATCGGTTATTGCCATCTTCTCAAGCTTCTTATTCATGGATTCAAGCATAAGTAATTCAAGGCCCTTGATCTTATCAACAGAGTCTTTCTGGCCGGTTAGCATTATTACTGGCAGGTTCTGGTATTTTTCCTGATTTTTTATTGTGGAGATTAATTTATAGCCGTCCACCCCGGGCATGATAACATCGGATATGATGAAATCAATCTTATTTTTCAATAAGATATCAATGGCCTTTACGCCGTTCTCCGCCTCAATGATCTCGGTAAAAAGCCCAGCATCATTCAGGGCGCTGCGGACAGCGTCCCTTATGGATTTGGAATCATCAACGATTAAAAGTGATTTTTTCAACCCCTTCCCCCATTGTTTGATAACCTTATTAATATAATTATACCCCTCATTGTGCCTTTTGACAAGGGGAGTTAGGGTTTTTCTTTATGCTCATGGCCGTGTTCAGCATCGTCTAAGTGTGTATGGTGATGGGGGATAGCGCCGTGTAAGTGGGAATGGGCATGTTCATGGAGCATTATCTTTCTGTGAATATAATTATATATTAAAACAATGGAAAATATAAGGGCGCCCAAGAGGACAATGGTGGCGCCTGATGCAGCATTTAGGTAGAAGCTCGCATAGATGCCTGCTACAGAGGTAATGGCGCCGATTGCAATGGAGAGGAAGAACATCTTATTAAAATTGTTTGTAAGCAGCCTTGCTGTTGACGCAGGGATAATAATGGCTGCGGCAATAAGCGTAACACCGATGACCTGCAATGATACAATTATTGATGCGGCGAGGATAAAAGAGAAGATAGCATCTATTAAGGAAGCCCTTGTTCCGTATACATTGGCAGATTCAGGGTCAAAGGTTACAAATAAGAGCTGCTTATAAAGAAAGAATATGATGATGATAACTAACAGTGTTACAATGCCTATTATAATAATATCCTCTGTTGTTACGCCGAGTATATTTCCGAAGAGGATAGCCTCAAGATTTTTAGTGAACCTTCTTATACGGCTGATAAGGGCAATGCCGAGGGCAAAGCTTGCAGTAGTTACAATCCCGATTGCCGCATCTGCCTTTATTTTTTTCTCGCGCACAATCAGATTTATCAGAAAGGCAGAGAGTAATCCCCATACCCCTGCGGCAATATATAGATTAATGGAGAAGATGTAGCCGATAACCGCTCCGCCAAAGGCTGCATGGGACAGGCCATGTCCAATATAGCTCATCCCTCTTAATACAACATATATGCCTATGATGCCGCAGAGTATGCCTATCATCATGGCCACGATCATCCCGTTAACAACAAATTCATATTTAAGGGGTGTAATTAAAAATTCCATAATATTTAATCATTAAAAGGCGTGGCATTTGCCATTAATATAAGATGACCCTTTCTTATAACTGCGACATCCGCATTATATGTTTTTTTAAGTATCTCAGGATTAAAGACATCATCGGGCTTACCTTCTGCAACTATGCCTCTATTAAAGCATACTATCCATGGAAGGTGTGCCGCCACTGCATTCAGGTCATGGGTTATAAGAACTATAGTAATTCCTTTTTTGTTAAGTGTCAGCAGAAAGTGGAGTATATCATGCTGTGTTTTTAAATCCACGCCAGAGGTAGGCTCATCAAGGATCAGAAGCTCAGGCTCTGAAACAAGCGCCCTTGCGAGAAATACCCTCTGCTGTTCCCCACCGGAGAGGGTCTTTATGTGGTGATTTATATATTGAAGGATGCCGAGCCGATCCAGCGCCTCCTGCACCTTTTTGCGATCCTCTTTCCCTGACCATGGAAGTATCCCCATTTTATTATGTCTCCCCATCATTACAACTTGTTCTACAGTTACAGGGAAGTCCCATTCAATTGCCTCAAGCTGTGGTATGTAGCCTATGTTTGGCGGCGGGTTATTTTTTATTGTCTTGCCATTTACATAAACCTCGCCTGCAATCGGCCTGACAACACCGAGGATAGCTTTAATTAGTGTGGTTTTTCCTGAGCCGCTGGGTCCGACTATTCCTGCGAGGCTGCCTTTTTTTATAGCAAGATTAATCCCATTAAAAACTATATTGTTTCCATAATTACATGTGAGGTTTTTTATTTCTATCATAATTACTCTTCAACAATATTTGATGGGTCTATGGGGGTGAAGGCATCGGTTCTCCCTCCGAGTGCAGGCATCATATTACGCATATTCTCAAGCATCATACCGATATATGTATGCTCTTTAGAATCAAGCTTTCCGGGAAGGTCATCGTCTCTTAGTGTTGTTATATGTTTAATCTTGACCTCCCTTGCGATCTGTTCCTCAACCTTGCTTGGAAATACCTCGGAACCAAATATGGCAGGTACATTTTCTTTCTTGAGCTGGTCTATGATACCAGCAATCTCTCTTGGTGAAGGCTCTGCAAAATCAGAAGGCTGTATTGCGCCTATTACCTTCATGCCGTATCTTCTTGCAAAGTACGCCCATGAGTCATGATATGTAAGCAGCTTCCTGTTTTTTTCTGGAATAGTTTTTTATTTCATTGTATATGCTACATTCATCCATAAATGAGGATTTGGGTCGCCTTTATCTTCTGGAAAGGAAAAGTCGTATATCCAATCTTTTTTTGTGATGGTATTATCACCGAGCTTTAATATTTGTGCATCCTTCTTTTTTCTTGATTCTGTGAGCTTTTCAGTTGGTATCTCAAGGTGAAGGCCATTTAATACTATAAGGTCTGCCTCTGAAATATATTTTACATCAGAAGGGGCAGGTTCAAAGGTATGGGAATCCATACCCTCAGGGATTATCCCATGCAGTTCAATTCTATTGCCTCCTACATTGTGGATAATATTTGTAATGGGCGCAACTGTTGAGACGACCTTAATTTTGTTTTTAGCTTGCGCAGAGTTGTTAGTAAAAATCGTTAAGATGAGAAGGCAAAGTACAATAATCCCTTTATATCCCCCTTTACAAAAGGGGGACAAAAGGGGGATTAAAGATTGCTTCACTGCGCTCGCAATGACGGAATTCAAATATTT
>JACPZJ010000110.1 GCA_016195585.1 Nitrospirota bacterium
CAGCATGGTTGAAAAACCGTGCCTTACAGAGGAACTGGTATTAGAACTTGCAAGAGAGGCCGCTGCAATTGAAAGATACTTCAGAAAACCACAGGACATTGAATGGGCAATTGACAGGGACGGAAGGATTTTTATTTTACAGGCGAGACCATTAAGGATTTCAGAAAATCAGGGTCAAGGGGCAAGGGTCAAAAATCAAAAAATCTCCGAAGGAAAATTAAAAACAGTGCTGATGAAAGATAAAGGCATAGTTGTTCAAAGGGGTGCTGTTGCAGGCAGGGTCTTTATTTTAAAGCACATGGATGAACTAAATAATTTTCCTAAAGGAGCTGTCCTCGTGGCAAGGAATGACTCTTCTAATTTCATAAAGGTTATGCCCTATGCCTCCGCAATTATAACGGATATCGGAACACCCACAAGCCACATGGCAGCATTATGCAGGGAATTCAGGATTCCGACAGTAGTTAATACAGCCAATGCCACTCATGTCCTCAAACACGGACAGGAGATCACAGTCGCTGCCGATGAAGGAAATATAACTATTTATGATGGGATTTCAGAAGAACTCCTGAAACAGGCTGACATAGGTCCTGTGAGGATGGAAGAACTCTATGAATTCAGGAAAAAAAGATATATCCTCAGGTATATATCACCTCTGAATCTCATTGACCCATTATCCGATAACTTCACGCCTGAAGGATGCAAAACCATGCACGATATCCTCAGATTCATTCACGAAAAGGCTGTTACCGAGCTTATTGAGAGTGCGAGATACGGAATAAAGGGGCACGTGGCTGTGAGGCTGGATTTGCCTATACCTGCAGGGATTGTTGTTATTGATATAGACGGCGGGCTTGATATTGCAAAGGATAAAAAGGTTGCCACTATTGATAGGGTTTTATCCATTCCGCTCAAGGCTCTTATCAAAGGCATGACGCACCCTGGGGTATGGCATTCAGATATGGTGCCGCTCAGGATGCACGATCTTATCACGGGTATGATGAGGGCGCCGGATGTCACTGCTGATAACTATGCAGAAAATCATCTGGCCATTGCATCAAGGGAATATCTTAATCTGAGCCTGAGATTCGGCTACCACTTTAATATGCTGGATTGCTACTGTAGTGAAAATGCGAGAAATAACCACATATATTTCCGCTTCGTTGGGGGCGCCGCTGATATTGTAAAACGTTCAAGGAGGGTTGAGCTTATCTCCCTCATTCTAAAGGAATATGGTTTTAACATCAAGACAAAGGGAGACCTTATCATTGCGAGGCTTGCAGGGCTCAGGCAGGAGGAGATAGAGAAAATACTTGACTATCTGGGCAGGCTGATTGCCTATACAAGGCAGATGGATGCCATGCTCCATGATGACAGCGCAGTTGAACGTTATGCAAGGAACTTCATGGAAGGGAAATATTAGATTTAATTGAGAATCAAGGATAGAATTAGAATTGTGGGGAGGGAGATGCTTTTTATGTATTGATAAGTGTTTCTTAAAGTGGTATAAGTGGAGTTAAAAAGAGGATTGCAGATGAGCCATCAGTGGAAAATAAAAGGATAGATAAATAGTCTAAAATGCATGAGATAATGGAGGATAAAAAATCCCGAAAAGTTAGCAACCGCCGTGTCCACATGGCCAATGAGAGGACATTCCTTGCGTGGATAAGGACGAGCATAGGGATAATGGCCTTTGGCTTCGTTGTTGAGAAATTCGCACTATTCCTTAAACAGTTATCCTATTTTTTGGGGAAAGAGGTTGTCCCTCCTCCACGCGGATATTCATCAGTCTTTGGAATTTTTCTTGTTGGCCTCGGCGCATTAATGGGTATGCTTGCATTTATCAGATATAAAAAGGTTGCCACTATTGATAGGGTTTTATCCATTCCGCTCAAGGCTCTTATCAAAATTTATATTTCTATTTTTATTAGTACCATTATCTCCTGCCTTTGCAGGGGAGGGGATTCAGAATATTGGTGAAACGCTTCCTCTTTACAGTGCAATACCTTTTGTTGGGATGCTTTTATCAATTGCCCTTTTCCCGCTTCTTGCGCCAAAGTTCTGGCACCATGATTGCCTTGGGGACATTTTTGGCCTCATGGATGGGGACGACAGGGGCGTCAATGTTATTAATCCGCCCATTTTTAAGGGCCAATGCCCATAGAAAAAACAGGGCTTTTATGGTTGTATTTTTTATATTCCTTGTTGCCAATATCGGAGGCGCGCTGACGCCTTTAGGCGACCCGCCATTATTTTTAGGTTTTTTACGCAAGGTGCCCTTTTTCTGGACATTTAAGCTTATACCACATATGATAGTAGCATCTGTAATAATTCTGGCCATATATTTTGCCCTTGATACATATTTTTATAAAAAAGAGGAGATTAAAGCCCCTCTAAATGACAATACCAAGGAGCCATTAAGGCTTGATGGTACGGTTAATTTTATATTCCTAACAGGCATTGTCTTTGCTGTTCTTTTGAGCGGCGTAGTAAACTGGGGCGAGGTATCCATTTTAGGCGTTCATAGAAGCGTGCAGGATGTTGTCAGGGATGGACTTTTAATTTTGATGTCAATCCTTTCCATAGTATTTACAAATAGAAAGGTCAGGGAGGACAATGCCTTTACATGGTCACCTATAGAGGAAGTGGCTATCCTTTTTATAGGCATATTCCTCACCATGCTGCCATGCCTTAAGATGCTACAGGCAGGGCCAAAGGGTGAACTTGCTTTTATCATTGCCACTGTAAGGGAGCCTGCGCATTATTTCTGGATAACTGGCGCTCTATCTTCTTTTCTTGATAATGCGCCTACATACCTTACCTTTTTAAATACTGCACTCGGCGCATTCTTCCCTGGGGTTGCTGAAACAGAGGCAGTTCAGATGCTCATCAAGGAGCACCCTATTTATCTGAAGGCAATCTCTACTGGCGCTGTATTTTATGGGGCAGTTACCTATATTGGCAATGCCCCGAACTTTATGGTCAGGTCTATTGCAGAGGAGTCAGGCACGCCAATGCCAAGCTTTTTCGGGTATATGATAAAATATTCATTGCCAATATTGATGCCAGTTTTTATCCTGATAACACTTATTTTCTTTAGATAAGGAGATATTCCATGAAGATAGAAAGATTACTTTTCCCAACAAAATTTAGCGAGCTTGACTTCAATTCCTTGGAGTCTCTGCTCATGCTTAAAAATGTCGGGCTCAGGGAGATTATATTTTATCATGTAATACCACGAGAGGAAGTAGGCTTTGTGCCCTATGGAGGCTATCTTAAAGAAGAAGAGGAGAGGATAAGAGAAGAGGCGAGGATAAGGTTTGAGGATTGGCAGAAGGCATTAGCTGACAAAGGTATAAATAGCAAGATAATAATAGAGGTTGGCGAGCCTGTTCCAAACATATTAAAGATAGCAGAAAAAGAGAGGGTCAATCTTATAGTGGTTGGCAAAAAGAAAAAATTAGGCCATGACGGGCATTTTATTGGTTCACATACCCTTCAGATTATAACAAGAAGCAATATCCCTACATTAGTGAGCAAATATATGGTTCAGTTTGAACGGGAAGGCGAGATCGTAACACGCACAAATGATGATATATTTAAACGGCCTATCCTCGCAACAGACTGGTCAGAGCCTTCGGAAAGGGCATTAAACTTACTCATCTCACTTAACGGTCTTGTTGAAAAGGCATTCGTATGTCATACCATTGGTGTTAAGATTGTAAAGTCCATTGATAAAACAGAGTTGCATCGCATAGAAAAAGAGAGCAAGGAAAGGCTTGAGAAATATTGTGAGAGATTAAAATCTGCTGGTATATCTGCAGAGTCTCATCTTGGGGCTGGCAGAACCACACTGGAGGTTATAAGGATATCAAGGGATGTAAATGCAAGTATGATTATTATGGGAACTACAGGCAAAGACCGCCTTCATGAACTCTGGCTGGGAAGCGTCTCCCATCGTGTTTCAGCAATGTCTGAATTACCCACACTGCTTGTGCCATAAATTACTCCCTTTACCTCACAAATGTAGGGACATGCCATGACATCTTCCTACTACTTACCACCTTAATATTGTAACCCCGACCTTAATCTCGTTCTTGCTCATTGTCATATACGCAGGGATATCGGTTTTATAATAAGCCCTGTATATGGTATATAGAGAATGAACTACCAAAAATGTACAAACATAGTCCCTATCAAGGCCTGCCTTGTCCATCATCTCTATATCACCGTAATTGTCATGTGGTTTCATTATACCATCACTTACTACATATAAGAGGGCATTTACAACATTAAATGTGAGTATGCCGATTACATATTCACTGTCCTTTGGGATGCTCTTGCTGTTTAAGATTATCTCTGATGATAATACTTGCGAGCCTAAGCCGGCAGAGGCGAGCTCATATCTTTCGCTTTCAGATGTATTGTTTGATGTTACCCATGTGCTTCCAAAACCCTTCTTCCACTTAAATGGCGTTCCATTGACCTCTGCTACTGCTTGATGTGATGCCTCATGGATCACATAACCGCTGCCAACCCCAAGTGCAAATTTTAGATAATCAAAAGGGTAGGCATGTTTTGGTGTTAAAAGAATTATAACTGTTAAAAGGAGTAAGCTGATTAAACCCTTTAACATTGATGAAGAATAGGTCATATAAGTCCTACATGACATATTCCTCCTATGATTCTTTAATCCTGACCTTTTCATTTTATTCCTCCTTCTCCTTGTTACACAGAGACTTCATGGTTTCTAAAATATGATTCAATCCTCTCTATTACCTCTTTGAAACTAAAGGGCTTTTCCATAACATCAAGCCCATTTAAACCGTTGATCTTTTTGATTACCTCTAAATCATCCTCAGCTGTTGTGAAGATTGGCAGGATGTTGTGATGGTTAAAGTTTCTTAATGCAGAAAGAAGGTTCTTGCGAAGAATCTCAGGTATTTCAAGGCTGATAATTGCAACATTACTAACATTCAGCCATTGATTGATTTGTGATAGCTCTAAGGTTTTTTCAAAATCCTGAACCTCAATAATAATGAACCCTCTCTTTTCAAGGAGATTCCTTATCCCCTTTCTGAGTCTTGGATTATTTTCTACAAGTAAGATTCTTTTCATCTTTCTATCCTCCTGCCTTCTGACAAGAAGATATTGCGAAGGGTCTGCCAGTTTCAGGTTTTTGGGGTTTGCAAAAAAGGCTTGTAAAATCAATAAGATATAGAGATTGTTAAATTAGGGAGTTATTAAAAGAAGAGAAAAGTGTGATGCAACAGTCACAAAAAGCGGGGTGATTCTGTTCAGAGGAAAAAAGTCTTATAATTTCAAAAGGTTGTAAAAGGTTTTGAGTGTGATGAAAAAATCACAGGGCTGTGATTAAAAGATTGATTGCTTTGTAAGATTCAACGCCTTTATCTTTCTATGGAGGGTTTCCCGAGCAATGCCGAGTTCTTTTGCAGCCCTTGAGATATTGCCATTATTCTTTTGGAGGGTTTTTTGAATAAGCTCCTTTTCATAATCCTTGGAAAGATTTTTAAGGACAGACTTTAGAGGAATATCCGCATGATGTGATGATATATTATATTGCGTGCTGATGATATTATATTTTATCAGGTCATCTGCATCAATCATCTCTTTATCTGCAACGAGTACAAGCCTCTCTATAACATTCTCAAGCTCCCTTATGTTTCCTTTCCATTCTGCCTGCTGAAACAACCTCAGCGCCTTATTCCCAATTTTAATATTCTTGTTCTTTTCTTTGTTATATTTGGAAAGAAAATGTTCTGCCAAAAGAGGGATATCCTCTCTCCTCTCTCTTAATGGAGGGAGAAAGATGGGAAAGACATTCAATCTATAAAAAAGGTCTTCCCTGAACCTGCCTTCACTAATATCCTTTTCAAGGTTGCTGTTTGTTGCTGTAATTATTCGCACATCAAC
>JACPZJ010000116.1 GCA_016195585.1 Nitrospirota bacterium
AGTGTCTTGACTACAAAACACCTTCTGAGGTCTTTAACTCAAGCGTTGCACTTGCTCCTTGAATGTAGTTTTCCAATAAAATACGAAAAAGGACAAAATAGCTAAAAGATTCAAGCAGGTATAATGATGCAAATTTATATTTACTAATATATGACTAATATGTTATGATAACAATCAAAAAGGGGGAAGTTTTTGAATTAAGCAAAGGATTTTTTTAAGGGGGTGATGAGGTGGATAAAAATATGCTGAGTAAAAAAACAGTTGCCGAGCTTAAAAAGATGGCAAAGGGGCTGAATCTCAAACTTCCTGCTAAGGCAAAAAAAGATGAGATTATAGCCGCAGTAATTTCATTTGCTGCAAGAACAGTTAAAAAGGTAAAGGCAAAGGAGACTAAGAAGGTTGTTAAGCAGGCGGTTAAGAAAGCAATAGCAGCAGTAAGAAAGCCCAGGATTGTGAAGGGTGAAGAAGGCATTAAGAAAACCACAAGAATTATCAGAGAAGAAATGCCTGCTCCAATACCGCTTGCTGCAAAATCAGGCGAGGAATTGGTAGAGGCAGCAAAGTATTATTTGGGCGAGGTAAAAGAAAAGGCGCTGCCTATTGAAAAGAAAGATGAGCTTCCGCCTTTTTACGGTGAGAATAAGATAGTCCTGATGGCGCGTGACCCTTATTTTGCATTTACCTACTGGGAGGTTACAAATCAGCGCTATGATGATGCAAAAAGGCTTCTTGGCCCGGGCGTAAGGCTTGTGCTGCGTATATATGATATAACAGATATGCCTGATGTGAAGAATGCCCACAGTTATTTTGATATTGATGTCTTTGACATGGTGGGGAGCTGGTATATCAATATCAACAGGCCCAACAGGTCTTTCTGCATAGACCTCGGCGCCATTGCGCCGGACGGCAGATTCCTTACACTGATAAGGTCAAATGTGGTAACCATGCCGAGGGACGGTGTCTCGGATGTTGTGGATGAGGAGTGGATGCTCCTTGAGGAGGAGTTTATGAAGCTCTTTGCCCTTTCAGGCGGCTATGGCATCGGCCTCTCCACAATGGAGATAAAAGAGCTGATAAAGAAGAGGATGCACCTGCTTGGTATTGCCTCACCGAGCAGCAGGTGGAATTGATATAAACATATAAAGATGTATTTATTGTTTGTAGGGGCGAACCTATGTGTTCGCCCTTATTGTTAGGGCAGACACGCAGGTCTGCCCCTACTTTCTGGAGGATATTTGGAAAAGGGTTATTTAGCGCTTGTACTGCACTGTCATCTCCCGTTTGTAAGGCACCCTGAATATGAGGATTTTCTTGAGGAGGACTGGCTATATGAGGCAATTACAGAGACCTATATCCCGCTGATTAATGTGTTTGACGGCCTGTTGAATGATGGTGTTGATTTCAGGCTCACCGTCTCCCTTTCGCCAACCCTTATTGCAATGCTCACTGATAATCTACTTCAGAATAGATACATCCATCATATAGAGATGCTTATAGGGCTTTCAGAAAAGGAGATTGAAAGGACTAAGCATCAGCCTGAGTTTAACAGCCTTGCAAGGATGTATAATGACAGATTTAAAAATGCGCGATGGGTCTTTGTTGAGAAATATAAGAGGGACATGGTCTCTGCATTTAAGAAATTTCAGGATGCAGGCAAGATTGAGATTACTACCTGCGGCGCGACTCATGGTTTTCTTCCATTATTAGGGATAAATTCCACTGCTGTCTCTGCGCAGATAAAGACAGCGGCAGATCACCATGAAAAATATCTCGGTGTAAGGCCAAAAGGCATCTGGCTGCCGGAGTGCGCATATTACCCCGGTCTTGATAATATATTAAAGGATGCAGGGATAAGATTCTTCTTTTTGGAGGCGCATGGCCTTCTATATGCCTCACCAAGGCCAAAATACGGCGTCTTTGCGCCGCTATACTGCAAGTCAGGCGCTGCTGCCTTTGGAAGGGACATTGAATCTGCAAAGCAGGTATGGAGCTCTATAGACGGCTATCCCGGAGATCATAGCTACAGGGACTTTTACAGGGATATTGGATTTGACCTTGATTATGAATATATCAAGCCATATATACATAAAGACGGTATAAGGATAAATACAGGCATAAAATATTACCGCATTACAGGAAGGGCAGACCACAAAGAACCCTATGTAAGGCAATGGGCGCTGGATAAGGCGGCAGGGCATGCAGGAAACTTCATGTTCAACAGGGAGAAGCAGATTGAGTATCTCTATGATGTAATGAAGAAGAAGCCGATTATCGTCTCCCCCTATGATGCAGAGCTTTACGGCCACTGGTGGTTTGAGGGCCCTGAGTGGCTGAATTTTCTGATTAGAAAGATTGCCTATGACCAGAAGACTATCAGGCTCATAACGCCAATGGAATACCTAAAAGAGAATCCTGTGAATCAGGTCTCTACCCCGTCTATGTCAAGCTGGGGGTATAAGGGATACAGCGAGGTCTGGCTTGAAGAAAGCAATGACTGGATATACCGCCATCTTCATAAGGCAGCAGAGAGGATGGTGGAGCTTGCAAACAGTTATCCTGATGCAAAGGGACTGCAGCAAAGGGCATTGAATCAGGCAGCAAGGGAACTGCTGCTTGCCCAAAGCTCTGACTGGCCATTTATAATGAAGACAGGGACAGTAGTGGAGTATGCTGTAAGGAGATTCAAGACGCACGCCCTCAGATTTACACGGCTCTATGAGGATATAAAGGCCGGCAGGATTGACGAGGGCTGGCTTTCTGATATTGAGTACAAGGACAATATATTTCCGGAGATAGATTACAGGGTTTACAAATTGTAAATTAAATTGACAATTTGTAAAAAATGTCCTACACTAAAAATGTGATAAATCGTAATGCAGCCAACACCCTTAAAAAACTTGCAAGGGGTTATCCGGTAATCGCCATTACAGGGCCGAGGCAGTCGGGAAAGACCACCCTTGCAAGATTTGTTTTTAAGTATAAAAGTTATGTTTCATTAGAAGACCCGGATCAGATGGAATTCGCCAATGAAGACCCCCGTGGGTTCTTAGACCGATATCCTGACGGCGCAGTATTGGATGAAGCTCAGCGGTGCCCCTTGCTATTTTCTTATATGCAGGGTGTTGTAGACCAAAAGAAGCGGCCAGGTCTTTTTGTTTTGACTGGTTCTCAGCAGTTCGGGCTTATTTCCAAAATTACACAGTCATTGGCAGGCCGTGTTGGTTTGCTGCATCTGCTGCCTTTTTCTTTAGGAGAACTCAAAAGCGGCAATATAATGTCTAAAAATCTTGACGACATGCTTTTTAAGGGCTTTTATCCCCCAGTTTATGACAGGAAAATTCCGCCTTCAAGCTGGTATGCCAATTATGTCTTTACATACCTTGAGCGAGATGTGAGGCAGATGATTAGCGTTAGGGATTTAAGCGTCTTTCAAAGATTTGTCCGGATGTGCGCAGCCCGAACAGGCCAGTTATTGAATCTCTCCGGGCTGGCAAATGATTGTGGTATAACTCACAATACCGCAAGGGCGTGGCTGTCAGTATTGGAGGCGAGTTATATTGTCTTCCTGTTAAAACCGCATTATAGGAATTTCGGAAAGAGGCTTATTAAGTCCCCCAGGCTCTATTTTTACGATGCAGGTCTTGTGGCATGGCTTGTTGGCATCAATGATCCAAAGCAGATGCCCATTCATGCCGTGCGGGGAGCGCTGTTTGAGAACCTCGTTGTCAGCGAATTGTTAAAAGGCAGATATAACAGAGGATTGGACTCCAATCTATATTTTTGGAGGGACAACACCGGCAATGAAATTGATGTGCTGATTGAAGAGACTGATACCCTTATTCCTATAGAGATAAAATCAGGGCAGACTGTGACCAATGATTATTTTATTGGGATTAATAAGTGGTTAGCTATTGCCAAGACTGGGGTAGGAACCCCCTATGTTATTTATGGCGGTAATGAGAGTTATAAGCGATCTGGGACTGAGGTCTTATGCTGGCGGGATATTGTTAAATTATCCGAAAGGATTTAAATGATAATGGACTTGTATGAATAAGAATGAACCCTAAAACATCGTTCCAAAAGATAAGAAGCCTCTTGCGCCCCTGTCAGAGTCCGTAACACTTTTAGAAATCTCAAAATTGTGATAAAGCGGTATCTTGCCGAACATGAACATCAGGAATCTCAGACCTGCTCCAACACTTGCCTCTGCATCTTTTGGCTTCAGCCTCCCGGTGTTCCATACGCGCCCGGCATCGCCGAAGATTGCAAAGTCAAGCCTCTTGGCAAGAAACAGATCCATAGGAAGGACTACATGATTTATCTCAAATAATGGATAA
>JACPZJ010000117.1 GCA_016195585.1 Nitrospirota bacterium
GTCTCTTTGAAGTTTTTCTTCTGGTTTTGGTTCTCTTGATTGCTGGGCGCTGATGGCTGATTGTTGTATTTGCTTATCTATTGCATAGGCAAGATTGTATATGCCAAGAAATGTCCATGAAAAGAAAAAGAGGACTGTAACCGCTATAAGCCTTAGCAGAGGGTTATGTCTAAAATCCATCATCCCACCCCAAAAGATAGATTTATTTCATGTATAATATATTACCCTCCCCCCAGCTTTTGTCAAGTGTTTTTTTGCCTTTCCAGTTTGTATTTTTTGGGCACTTACCTGAAAAACTGGGTAGTGGGCAAAACTCATTTAAACCTCTTGACTTTTCATCAAAAATTCACAATAATATTAACAATTATGTTTGTAAAAAGACTTACTTATACATTTTTACTTCCTGTCCTCATAATAATGGCATCGTGTAGCGCCAACAGGACAGCAGTCTTAAATGAACCTGCCCCTCCCCTTTCAAAAATTGCTGAAAAATTGAATACAAAAGATAAAGAAACCCGGTGGGAGGCAATCTCCTTCTTAGAGGATTATAGTAAGAATAATGATGACCCGGGGATTAATGCCCTTCTTATCAGGGCATTAAGGGATAACGACCCTGAGATAAGGCTGAGCGCTGTCAGGGCATTAGCAAATAATAAAAAAATAGACCCGCTTATCCAATTACTAAAAGACGATGTGGACTGGCTTGTAAGGGCGGAGGTGTTAAAATCAATATATGAGGCAAAGAAGAAGGACTCTCTGCCTTATATTAAGATTGCCCTGAAAGATAAAGAGTCATCTGTTCGGGAAGAGGCAGTTTATTTCATCTCAAGGATTAAGAACAGCGAGGCTGTGCCTTTATTAATTGCAGCCTTAAATGACTCGCACAGGGATGTTAAACGAAAGGCAATCAATGCCCTCGCATCTTACGAAGTAGAAAAGCCAATAATAAATCTGTTTCATGATGATGACCCGCTCATCAGGGAAGAGGTTTTAAAGGTTTTGGCGCAGATGAAGAGCCCGTCTGCCTCTGATCTTTTATTAATGGGGCTGTGGGATGAAAAGGTAAATGTAAGAAGAAAGGCGGCATATCTGCTCAGCCTGAAAAAATATAAACATTCCCTTGAGCCATTAACCGGGGCGCTTAATGATTCAGATGCAATCGTAAGGATATACGCTGCAGAGGCGCTCGGTAATCTCGGTAATCAAAAGGCATTGCCAGCGTTAATTGAGGCTGCGGCAGGCACAAAGGATAATAGCCTTATAGCTATCCTGAAAAGCAGCATTAATAAACTAAAACCAACAAATGATATTCAGGAAGAGGCTGTTGCCTATTATAAGAAGGGCATTGCATATCAGAACCGCATGGATATTGAAAAGGCAATAGAGGCGTATAATGATGCGATCAGGATATACCCTGATTATTCAGATGCGCATTATAGCCTTGGAAGGATATATTCCCAGCAGAAGCTATTTAAGGATGCAGCAAGCGAATTTAGAAAGGCGCTGTTAAATCCCCATTACAGCAGGCCTGAGTTATGTTATGTAGAATTAGGAAAGATATCTTTTGAAAACTCACTCTACGATGAGGCGGCATCCGAATTTAAAAAGGCCCTGTTAATAAAAAAGGATTATGCAGAGGCGCATAATAATCTCGGGCTGATATATAAAAAGAAACGGCTCTATGATATGGCGATTTCTGAGTTCAGAGAGGCAATAAACATAGATAGAAACTATGCTGCTGCGTATAAGAATACCGGAGACACGCTCTTTGATTTGAAAAGATACAAAGATGCCCTTTCCGGATATAAATCAGCATTAAACTTCAACCCCCTTGACCCTGATGTGCATAACAGCATGGGGGACATATATAATATTCTTGGATTGTATGATAATGCCATAAGGGAATACAGAGAGGCATTAAATATAATGGATTATAACTCAAGGGAGATTTTACATTCAAACCTCAGCCGTGTATATAACAAAAAGAGGATGTATGAAGCGGCAATTGCTGAGGCAAGAAAGGCAATAAGGCTAAGGCCTGATTATGCAGAGGCGCATAATAATCTGGGATATGCCTATATGGAAAAAGAGATGTATGATAAGGCGATTGAAGAGCTGAAAAAGGCAATGAAGCTGAAACCGGATGATGCGGAGGTCAATAACAATCTGGGATGGGCATATGAGAAATCAGGCGAATTTAAACTGGCTATGGATGCCTATAAAAAGGCAATACAGGTCTATCCAAGCTGGGAGCTTCCTAAAAACAATCTGAGACGACTAAGAGGCAATAATCCCCCTACTAATTCACTTCAATAAGCATGAATGAATGATTTTCGTCTTTGGAAATATCATTTGGGACTTTAATATTCTTATCCGCCTGTGATACAACATTAGTAAACTGCCCCTTCATCTCAGAAAGAAATTTTTTATATCCCTCTTTGGGTATCTTAACCAGTATCTCCTTTTTGTTGCCGCTGTCCATCTCGGAAAATCCCTTTGCAAAAAGGATCAGGGCATTTAATTTTTCTGATATAGATTCAACCTTTGTAAATATAATATCAGGCTGAAGCTCTGTCCTTAGGGTCAGCCTGTATGAGGCAGGCTCAGCCTTTTCCTCGGGCATCCTAACCCATGCCTTCTCCTCAGTCTTAGGAATGCTTTTTACTGCTTCCTCTTGCTTTGCTTCTTTCTTATCTTCCCTCTTCTTTACCTCAATCTTCTCATCATTTTTTCCTATCTTTGGCAGCGCCGCAACAGTTATCTTTCCCTCTTTTTTCTCAGGTTTTTTTTGTGGAATATTAGCCGCAGGAAGGGGCTTATCTTTTAAGGCCTCGGCTGTCATCTGGACAGGCGCATCCTTATCTTTTATCTGCTCAGGATGAGGGTTGTAGCCTTTTATATAAAAACCGAACAATGGAAATATAAAAAGCAAAACCAATATTGCCGGTATTGCAACAGGATGCCGGGAAAATGTCCTTCTGATTTTCATCTTGAATTTATCTGGGAGGTGCTTTAACCTTTTAAAGAATGAAGGCCCGGGCTGCAAGGATGAGAGTAATTCAGTAACCGATATCTTCTTTCTGGCAAACTCCATCTCTGCAGAGCACATAATACATTTTTTGACATGCCCCTCAACATATGCCCTTTTCTTCTTGTCAAGTTCGCCCTTTAGATATCTGTATATAATATCCTTTACTCTTGCACACTCGTTCATCTATATCCTCATCTATTGCTTAATAAAGACCTGCGTGAAATAGAATGTATTGTCCTGCGCCTGTGCTATGCCTATCCCGGACAGCTCATACTCTGCATTGATTATATTTTTATAGTGGGTAGAGCTCTTCAGCCAGCCTTCAAATGCCGACTCAACAGGGTCGTCCATGTTCTTATTTGAGGCGATATTCTCAGCCGCCATTGTCCATTTTATCTTTGCTATTTTTAATCTGTCACCTACAGTCTGCTTATCGGGATTTGTATGGTCAAAGAATTTCCTTTTTATCATATCCCTGCTGTGCGCCCTCGCCGCCTTCTGTAGCTTTGCGTCAGATTTAAGCAGAGGCAGCACCTTTGCTCGGCGCTCAGAGTTAATCAAATCAAACAGGCGATTCTCCATCATAAAAACATCCCGACTCGGTGTTATTTTTTTTGAAGGAGATGTTTTATGCTCAGCAGAGATTGTGCCATGCAGGAAAACAGATAATGAAATAATTAGGGCAATTAAACAATACCGCAGTATATCGGCCTTTAACATAAATATTTTTACTTCTCCTTCACAGTATCTATCTGCGCCTTCTGGAGCCTTCCTGAATAATCTATGTAGACTGCCTTCCACTCGCTAAAAATATTCAATACCTCTTTACCTGCCTCCCTGTGGCCATTCCCTGAATTCTTCACCCCTCCAAAGGGCAGATGCGTCTCAGCGCCAATCGTAGGGCTGTTTATATATGTAATCCCTGCCTGAATATCAGAAACAGCCTTAAATGCCTTATTTATGTCCCTCGTGTAAATAGACGATGAAAGGCCGTAGCCTGTGTTATTCATAACCTCAATGGCCTCATCAAAACTGTTCACTGGCAATATAACAACTACAGGGCCGAATATCTCCTCCTGCGCAATACGCATTGATGGATGTCCATCCATGAATATAGTCGGCATATAAAAGAATCCCTTTTTACATTCCCCTTCTTCATAGAAATAACCGCCTGTTAAAAGCCTTGCGCCCTCTTTTTTTCCGATATCCACAAAGCTGTGTATCTTCTTTAACTGCGATTCATTTATTACAGGCCCCATGTCAGTATTAGCAGAGAGGCCGTTCCCTATCCTGATCCTCTTTGTCCTCTCTACAAATTTTCCTGTAAACTCCTTTAAAATATCTTTATGCACAATCAGCCTGCTCGTTGCAGTGCACCTCTGGCCTGTTGTGCCAAAGGCGCCCCACAGCGCGCCATCCACTGCCAAATCAATATTTGCATCATCCATTACAATCTGGGCGTTCTTTCCGCCAAGTTCAAGCGAGCATCTCTTCAGGCTCTTGCCGCATGTCTCTGCAATCCTTCTTCCAACATCTGCAGAGCCTGTAAAGGAGATGAGGTTCACCTTTGGATGCTCAACCAGCGCCATCCCCGCCTCTTCCCCTGCGCCATGAACAAGATTGACGACACCCTTTGGCATCTCTGCCTCCTCTAAGACAGAAACAAGCTCCATTGAAGATGCAGGCGCATCAGAGGCAGGTTTTAACACAACAGTATTGCCGCATATAAGGGCGGGAAAAATCTTCCATGAGGGTATTGCAACCGGGAAGTTCCATGGGCAGATCAGGCCGACAACACCAACAGGCATCCTCACAGACATGCAGAATTTATTTTTTAGCTCTGATGTTGTTGTATCGCCAAAGAGCCTCCTCCCCTCCCCTGCCATGTAAAAGGCTGTATCTATTGCCTCCTGTACATCGCCATTTGTCTCATCAAGTATCTTCCCCATCTCCTTTGTTGCAGTCTTTGCAATTGTCTCTTTTTTCTTTCTGAGGAGCTTCTCTGCGTTGTATATTATCTCTGCCCTTGCTGGCGGAGGTGTTCTCCTCCACTTATCAAAAGCGGCAGAGGCTGCCTCCACAGCCATATTAATATCCTCTCTGCCTGATTTAGGAAAGACACCGACTGTTTCGTCTTTATTTGCTGGATTGATGTCATTAAAGGCCGCGCCTGTCTTGGATGGTATCCATTCACCATTTATGAAATTTTTATAAACCTCTGGCATAGAGCCCTCTTACTTTTTTTCTTTATCTTCTTCTTTCTTGGGTGTTACATCAATCTCTGTATCGGACATGCCCTTTTTAAAGCCCTTAATTGCCTTGCCGAGGTTGGCGCCGATCTCAGGGAGCTTTCCCACACCAAAGATTAGAAGTACAATAACAAGTATTACTAACAGCTCTGGCATTCCAAGTCCAAACATATTAAAAACCTCCTTTAAAATTTCTTGTATTTATCATTTCCCTCACCTTAAAACTATTCGCCCTCTTTCCATATATCCCGCTTCCAAGCTGAGTTGCTACCCTCTTCCCGAGTATCGGGACAGATTCATTTACAAGAACCTCGCAATTCTCCCACATCCCTGAAAATATTTTCAGCTTAAACGGGTATTTGTTAAATGGACTATCTTCAGGTATCTCAATATCAGAAGTAGAAAAGGAAAAATTGGATGTGCAATTCAGCCTGTAAAAGACAAGGCCGCTGCCTTTTACCATTAAAAAGGGATAATTGATCTTAAGGGGTATCTTCATTAATTTTGGCTTTAAATCAAGGCTGATTATCTGCCTGCCGTCTGAGGCTGCCTCAAAGTGAAAGGAGTTATTCCTTCTCTTAATAAGCGGAGTACAGTCATTACTGTCCTGCAGCGGCCAGAGGTTCTTTGATGCAGTTAAGGGATTGTAAAAAAATCCCCTCTTCTTCTCATACTGTGTATATGCCGGCAGACATGCGAACTCTGTGACCCTTTCTGATTCTTTTAAATTGCATGAGATATAAAAACCGCCCGCAGTGTAGCCCGGCAGGATATTAACTACCTTAAGCGGAGGCGGGATATACTCTACAGCCTTTATTGAAGGGATTAGATAAAGTATTATGAAAGAAAGACTCCTGCTATCTGTCTGCCCCCTATCCTTCATAACATAATTATATACCTTTTAAAAAATTACTGTCAATAAATCTTTGTTATACAGGCAAGATTATCTTATCTCTTTTCAAGATTCTCAAATCTGGTATACTTGTCAATATATGCGAGTTTTACTGTGCCGGTAGGGCCATTCCTCTGTTTTCCTATTATTGCCTCTGCCATGCCGCGCCTGCCGCAGGTGCACTGGGCTTATTCTCAAATCTGGTATACTTGTCAATATATGCGAGTTTTACTGTGCCGGTAGGGCCATTCCTCTGTTTTCCTATTATTGCCTCTGCCATGCCGCGCCTGCCGCAGGTGCACTGGGCTTTGGCAATTACAGGGATGCTTAGCTCCTTCGCAAGCGCCTTTAATGAACGCGATATCTCTGATATCTCCTGCTCCCTCGTATCTGCCCTTCCCCTGCCCTTCATCAACTGCATGTAATCAACAATAATAAGGCCAAGCCCATGCTCTGCCTTTAACCTCCTTGCCTTTGCCCTCATCTCAATTACTGACAAGGCAGAGGAATCATCAATAAATATTGGCGCCTCTGAAAGCCTGCCTGCAGCAGTTGTAAGTTTTGGCCAGTCTGTTTTGCCGAGATAGCCTGAGCGGAGTTTATGGGCATCAACCCTTGCCTCTGAGCAGAGCATCCTGAGTACAAGCTGTTCCTTTGTCATCTCAAGGCTGAAGACGGCAGCAGGCGTCTGTTTTTCAATCCCTACATACTGGGTAACACACATGGCAAAGGCAGTCTTTCCCATGCCCGGCCTTCCTGCAACTATTATCAGGTCACCCGGCTGAAACCCTGATGTCATCACATCAAAGTCCAAAAAGCCTGTAGCAAGGCCTGTAACCATCTCCTTTTTTTCATAGAGCCTTTCAATGGTCTCAAAGCTGCTCCTTACAATGTCCTTAACATTAACAAAAGAGGGTTTGATCCTCTTTTCTGATATGGCAAAGATATTTTTCTCTGCATAATCAAGGAGCTCCTCCACATCATGGCTGTTTTCATAACTCGTTGTAACAATCTCGGTAGCGGTATTTATCAGGTTTCTCAGCATCGCCTTTTCATGCACAAGTTTTGAGTGGTATTTTATATTAGCGGCAGTAGGCACAATATTAACAAGCACTGCAAGATACGATGATCCCCCTATTAACTCCAGCTCACCCTTCTTTTGAAGGTGATCTGTGAGTGTAATCAGGTCTATGGCATCGCCCTTTTCATAGAGATCAAGCATGGCTGTATAAATCCTGCGGTGTGTATCTTTATAGAAATCATCCACATCCACGATTTCAATGGCCTTATTCAGGGCAGCATTGTCCATGAGTATTGCGCCGAGCACAGACTGCTCTGCCTCTATATTTTGCGGCGGGAGCTTCTGTAAGGCAACATCAATGGTATCCATAGGACTACCTCCAAAAAACAGTTGTATTATAGGTCCTATAGGTCATATAGGACATATAATATTCCTTAGTATTTTAAGCCTGTAACCTGCGGCTTGCAACTAAATAAAAAACTGGTCTATCTTAATCCTCTTCCTCTTATTGCTTTCAGTGTCTATTAATAGGGCTTCGTCTTTCTTTAATTCCTTACTGCCGAGGACAACAACTTTTGGTATCCTCCATTCCTTTGCATAGGAGACCGAGTCTTTTAAGTCCCTTTTGATTATATCCCTTGCTGCATTGTAGCCCTTCTCCCTCAACGCCTTTGCAAGTTTTATGGCATTGCTCTTGTCCTTATTAAAATCAATAATAAGAAAATCCACCCCCCTGTTTTCAGGCTCAATACCCTGTGCCTCCATGGCAGCAATAAGCCTCTCCACATTAAATGCAAAACCTGTAGCCGGCGAAGGCTGGCCAAACCTGCTCAGGAGGCCGTCATATCTGCCACCGCTTCCAATCTCATAGCCAATGCCTTTTACAAAGACCTCAAAGAGGATGCCGGAGTAATAATCAAACCCCCTCACCTCTGTCAGGTCAATTAATATGTATTCATCAAGGCCATAGAGCTTTAGTATCTTGTATACATCC
>JACPZJ010000115.1 GCA_016195585.1 Nitrospirota bacterium
TAAGACTCGGCCCTGTCTTTGCAAATCCATTAACCCTTTCACAAGCGGAAATGGAAGAAATAAAAAAGGCCTTTCTTGCTATTGGAAAGACGCAGAGGACCGAGAGGCTGGCAAAGATACTTCAAACAGAATTTTTAGAGGAAAAGATACAGACTACGGCTGGGTGAATGAGTATCGGAAGGTTCTGTCTTATTTGCCGCCGATTAACCCTGTCCCTGCAGAATGGAAATTGCCCGATGCCTCATTGACAGTTGATTCATCTGTTGGAGACACAATAAGCAAGGAACATCTCCCTTCCGAAATCTTTGGGAGGCCATCTGCAAATATCAAGCTAAATCCAGATTCCCTCCAGGATATAGAACGAGACCTAATCACCCGTGTTCTTAAAGAGACTCAGGGCAATCTCCATGAGGCTGCGCGGCGCCTTAATATCAGCCGCCCCACGCTTTACAGCAAGCTCAAGCGGTTTGGAATTGATTCCATGAGATATGAATAAAATCCCTTGACTTGCCGCCGTCTTTTAGCTTATTATTGTACCTGATGAATATAAATTTATATCATTTATTATTGCTTTTTTTGTTGCAGGCAAGTATATAAAAAGAGTGCCGTTAAATGTTGCTAAAATAATCAACTGGATTAGCTTTGGCATCATGGTTATTAGCGGCATTCTATGGTATTTTAAAGGCAATGAGATTTACCAATATATACTCTTTGGCTCTATAATATTGTATTTTATCTTCTATAACTACGACTCAAAAAAGGGCTGAGCATCTTAGCCCATTGCTGCCGTGTGCAGCAGGAAAATTCCAACTTCTAAAAATATCACAAGAGAACCTACCAAGAAGTAAAAAAACAAACTAAGCTTTCTTGATTTTTCAGAAAAGAAGGTGTATGATAGTGTGTATAGGGAGGTGTATTCAAATGAGAACGAATATAGTGATTGATGAGAGGCTTTTTATGGAGGCTCTTAAGTATTCCAAGTCAAAGACCAAAAAGGACCTGATAAAAGAGGCGCTTCAGAAATTTATTGATGACCATAAAAGAATGGATTTGAGAAGATTGAGGGGGAAAATACATTTTAAAAACGATTACGATTATAAAGCGTTAAGAAAAGGCAATTGATATGATTCTTGCTGATACCTCCGTCTTAATAGATTATTTTAAAGGGATTCAAAATACAGCTACTAATAAACTTCAATTTATTTTTGATGCTGGCATTCCCTTCGGTATAAACTTATTTATATATCAGGAACTGCTGCAAGGTGTAAAGACAGAAAAGGAGTTTGCTGAACTCAAAGCCTATCTTGAAACACAGATATTCTATGAATTAAAAAACAAAAAGGAGTCTTTTGCAAAGGCAGCAGATATTTATTTTAGATGCAGGAAGAAGGGTTATCAGGTTGGAAGCACTATTGACTGCCTTATAGCACAGACTGCTATAGAAAATAACCTGTTGCTTTTACATAACGACGAGGACTTTGAAAAGATTTCAAAGGTTACAAGATTGAGATTCTATTGATTTTATTATAATTGAGGGTAGTATGGACTTTGACCTTTCTTCTGAACAGCAGATGATAAAAAATACTGTAAGGGATTTTGTGGATAAAGAGGTTATCCCTTCTGCAAGAGAGAATGATTTAAAAGAAAGATTTCCACAAGAACTCCTTAAAAAGATGGCTCCGTTAGGCCTTCTCGGCGCACCTATCCCACTTGAATACGGCGGCGCCGGCCTTGATTATATAAGCCATGCCATCATTACAGAGGAGATTGGCAGGGGATGTTCATCCCTTCGCACAACATTATCTGTTCAGATTTCCCTTGTTGAGCTTACAATCCTTAAATGGGGAACTGAGGAACAAAAGAAAAAATACCTTACCAAGTTATGCAAAGGCGAGATGCTCGGCTGCTTTGGCTTAACAGAGCCAGAGTCCGGCTCAGATGCAGGAAATCAGTCCACCACTGCTGTTTTAAAAGGAAATGAATGGATAATCAACGGCGCAAAGATATGGATATCAAATGGCACTGTCGCTGATATTGCCATTGTTTTTGCACAAACAGATAAATCAAAAAAACACAAAGGCATTGCAGCTTTTTTGATAGAAAAGGGGACAAAGGGTTTTACCACATCAAGGATTACTGGCAAGCTCGGCCTCCGCTCATCTGACACAGGCGAGCTTATCTTTGAGGATTGTAAGGTGCCAAAGGAGAATCTCCTTGGTGAGATTGGCGATGGCTTTAAGATCGCCATGTTTGCCTTAGACAATGGCAGATACAGTGTTGCAGCAGGGAGTGTTGGAATTATTCAGGGATGCCTTGATGCATGTGTGAAATATGCAAAACTGAGGCAGCAGTTTGGCAAGCCTATTGGCAGCTTTCAGTTGATTCAGGAAAAGATTGCAAAGATGGCAGTTGACCTTGATGCAGCAAGACTTCTGGTGTACCGTGCAGGCCATTTAAAAAATAAAGGCATTAAGAATACAACAGAGACATCAATGGCAAAGCTCTTTGCCTCAGAGGCAGCAGTGAAGGCAGCATCCGACGCAATACAAATCCATGGCGCTTATGGTTATTCTAACGAATATTCGCTTGAGAGATATTACCGCGATGCAAAGGTTGCAACTATTTATGAAGGGACATCTGAAATTCAGAAGCTGATTATTGGGGGGAATATATTAGGGATAAAGGCATTTGTGTAGGGGCGACCCGACGGGTCGTCCAAAAAAGGCGATTCACCGAATCGCCCCTACAAGGCAATCTTAGGTTATCCTCCCGTCCACCATCTTAACAATCCTGTCTGCCCGTGTGGCGAGTTTTTCATTGTGAGTAACAAGAATGAATGTCGTTCCTTTTGTTTTGTTTATCTCTCTGAGGAGGCTGTGTATCTCCTCACCTGTATGTGTGTCAAGATTTCCTGTCGGCTCATCTGCTAAGACCAGTTCAGGCGACAAGAGAAGCGCCCTCGCAACGGCAACCCTCTGCTGTTCTCCGCCCGAGAGCTTGCCGGGTTTGTGATTAAGCCTTTCACCGAGTCCGACTTCTTTAAGTAATTTTTTAGCCGTATCTTCTGCCTCCGCTTTATCTGTTCTGTTTATTAATGCGGGCATCATTGTATTCTCAAGCGCAGTAAATTCCGGGAGGAGATGGTGGAATTGAAAGACAAAGCCGATCTTTTTGTTTCTGAACCTTGCAAGTTCCTCATTATCTAATTTGAAAATATCATTGCCATCAAAGAGCACCTTGCCTTCTGTCGGCCTGTCCAGTGTGCCGATGATATGAAGCAGTGTGCTCTTGCCAACGCCAGAGGCGCCGATAATGGCGATCATCTCACCCTTTTTTATCTCCATATCTATCCCTTTAACGACTTGGAGTGTGGTGGAATCAATTATAAAAGACTTATGCAGGCCTTCAATCTTGATATGGGTATTCATTCGTATCTCAATGTCTCTGCAGGGTCAAGTTTCGCTGCCTGATATGAAGGATAAAGGGTGGCTAAGAAACTTACCATAATAGCAGAGACAGCAATAAGGAGAATATAAAAAGGCTTTACCTTGACAGGGAGATGGCTTATGTAGTAGATATCGCTCGGCAGTGTAATAAATTGATATTTTGCAAGCAATATGCATGAAATATATCCTGTAACAATGCCTATTGCCGTTCCCACAATGCCGATCATCAGGCCGTCAAATATAAATATTTTCATTATCCCCTTTTTTGTTGCGCCCATAGCCATTAATATGGCAATGTCCTTGTTTTTTTCCATTACAATCATAATCAAAGTGCTTACAATATTAAAGGCAGCAACGAGGATTATTAATGTCAGGATTATAAACATCGCCACCCTTTCAAGTGCAAGTGCAGAGAAGAGGTTTCTGTTCATCTGCCCCCAGTCCCTTGCCCAGTAGGGAAAGCCGAGCAGGGATTGTATCTTCTCCGAGACCTCTCTCGCTATATAAATATTATCAAGCCTTACCTCAACTCCGCTTACAACATCACCCATGTTAAAGAACTGTTGGGCATTCTTTATTGATATATATGCAAGTGTTGAGTCATACTCATACATCCCTGATTCAAATATGCCGACCACTTCAAAGGCCTTCATCTTTGGTATTGTACCCATTGGGCCTATTGTTCCGATTGGCGATACAACGGTTATCTTATCACCCACAAAGGCAATGAGCCTCCTTGATAACTCCTTTCCAATGATTATCCCTGCCTTTTCCTGTGAATTAAGCGCATCAAGGCTTCCATCTTTTATATTCTTTTTTATATCTGTTACCTTTCCCTCTTCAAGCGGGTCAATGCCTCGCAGTACAACGCCTGTTACATTGCTTTCTGTTGTCAGCATTACCTGATTATAGATAAATGGCGTGGCAGAGGCAACATGCTCAATTTTTTCTATCTTTGAGATTATCTCTTTGTAATTTTTGATCCCGCCTTCTCTCCTGTCTGTAATTACTATATGTGAATTTGTGCCGAGTATCTTGCTTCTCAGGTCCTCCTCAAACCCTGTCATAACAGAGAGGACAACAATGAGCGCCCATACCCCAAGGGCAACGCCGATCATTGATATTATTGAGATGAATGAGATAAAGAACTGTTTTCTCTTTGCCTTTAGGTATCTCAGGCCTATAAAGAACTCGTAGGAAAGTTTCATCTTATTTTTCCGGCCTCATCTGCGGGAATAGAATGACATCCCTTATGGATGACTGATTTGTAAGAAGCATGACAAGCCTGTCTATACCAATTCCTTCGCCGGCAGTTGGGGGCATCCCGTATTCCAATGCGCGGACATAGTCCTCATCCATATAATGGGCCTCCTCGTCTCCTGCCTGCTTCTCCTTCTCCTGCATCTCAAATCTCTGCCTCTGGTCATCAGGGTCATTTAGCTCTGAAAAGGCATTTGCTATCTCCTGTCCATTGACAATAAGCTCAAACCGTTCAACAAAGTCAGGATTATCAGCAACCCTTTTTGCAAGCGGAGAGATGTCAGTTGGGTATTCTGTAATAAATGTCGGCTGAATCAATTGATGCTCAACCTTTGCCTCAAAGATTTCATTTATTACCTTTCCGTAGGTATCTGCGTCATTAATATCTACACCGAGCCTCTTTGCAAGCGCCTTTGCCTTATCAAAATCAGAAAGTTCAGTTGGATTGCAGGATGCATATTTGCAGATTGCCTCTTTTAATGTAAGCCTCTGCCACGGCGGCGTTAGGTCAATCTCCTTGCCTGTATATTCAATCTTCAATTTTCCGCAGACCTCTTTTGCTGTATGGACAAACATTTCCTCTGTCAGGTTCATCAAATCATTATAATCTGCATAAGACATATAAAATTCAAGCATGGTAAATTCAGGATTGTGCCTTGTGGATATGCCCTCATTCCTGAAATTTCTGTTTATCTCATAGACCCTTTCAAAACCGCCAACAATGAGCCTCTTTAGATGAAGCTCCGGCGCAATCCTTAAAAAAAGGTCAATGCCGAGCGCATTATGATGCGTAACAAATGGCTTTGCAGTAGCGCCGCCTGGGATAGACTGCATCATCGGTGTTTCTACCTCAAGAAAGCCCTTTTCATCTAAGAAATTTCTGATAGTCTTGATTACCTTATTTCTTTTTATAAACACATCGCGGACATCTGGATTAACAATCAAATCAACATATCTCTGCCTGTATCTGATTTCAACATCAGTCAGTCCATGCCATTTCTCAGGAAGGGGGCGAAGTGATTTTGAAAGGAGCTTAAAATCCTCTGCCTCAATTGTAAGCTCATTTGTCTTTGTCCTGAATAAAAAGCCTTTGACACTGATATAATCCCCAATATCCACCATCTTATCAAAGAAGATGTATTTTTCATTGCCAACAACATCCTTCTTAACATATATCTGAATCTTTCCTGTTCCATCCTGAATATGCGCAAATGCTGCCTTGCCAAAATTCCTTAACGCAACAATCCTCCCTGCAGTGATACAATCAACCTTGTTCTTTTCCAAATCCTCTTTTGTAGAGGCATGGTATTTGTTTAAAAGCTCCTTTGCAGAGTCCTTTTTCTCAAACCTCTCACCATAAGGGTTTATGCCTGATGACTTTATCTGCTCAAGCTTCTTTCTCCTTTGTAATACCAGTTCATTTATATCCTTTTGTTCCTCTTTTTTCTCTATTCCCATTCCTATTGCTTTCCTTTCTCTGCCATCAGATATGCCTCTATAAAATTATCAATATCACCATCCATTACTGCCTGAACATTTCCTATATCAATATTTGTCCTGTGGTCTTTTACCATCTGATATGGCTGAAATATATATGAACGTATCTGGCTTCCCCATGAGATGCCTTTTTTCTCGCCTGTTATCTTATCAAGTTTTTCCTGATGCTCCCTCTGCTGAAGTTCAAAGAGCTTTGCCCTTAATACCTTCATTGCCACCTGCTTATTTTTGAGCTGCGAACGTTCATTCTGGCACTGTGTAACAATTCCAGTATGGATATGCGTAATCCTTACTGCTGAATCTGTTTTATTAACATGCTGGCCTCCTGCGCTGCTTGCACGGTATGTATCAATCCGCAGGTCGTCATCATTTATCGTTATTTCTATATCCTCTTCAATCTCAGGATATACAAACACAGATGAAAAGGAAGTGTGCCTCCTTTTATTTGCATCAAACGGCGAGATTCTCACAAGCCTGTGTACGCCTGCCTCTGCCGTTAGATAGCCGTAGGCATAGTCGCCATTAACAGCAAAGGTA
>JACPZJ010000098.1 GCA_016195585.1 Nitrospirota bacterium
CTGTGCTTGTTTAGAGTTTAGAAGTTAGGATTTAGCGCTTACTCAGCCGTTGCCGTTTTGCTTGCTTTTGATAAATTTGACGAGGTTGTTTATGGAATCAAGATTCTCTGGTATCATCTCCTCATCCTTAACCTTGACATTGAATTTCTCCTCCACAAAGGAGACAAGCTCAAGGACGCCTGTTGAATCTATTATCCCGTTTTCCAAAAATGAATCTGTCTCTGAAATCTTTTTGTCTTCGCTGAAAAGAAAGTTTTCTGTTACAAACTGTCTTACCTGTTCTTCAATCATAACTTTTACTCCTTCTTTCAAAAAAATTGCTAAAAAGGGTTCAAGGGGTCAAGGATTCGAGTGGTTCCGCTTGAATCCTGTCTTTTATAAATAGCTTATCTACAAGCTGCATGGATAATATCCCCACTAATGCCATATTGTCCTTAAATCCCATTGCAAGATTCTTTCTGCATTTATTAACAAGCCTCTCTACTGATTGGGGATTAAAATATCCGCTCTCTTTTATGCTTCTTTGAGAGAGCAAATCTTCCACATAATCGGGAACCGTGCCATTGCCAAAGAAGCTCTTGCTGTCAGGCGCCATATAGGGCTGCTTTGTCCTTTTAACAATATCCTGCGGCAGATGCTTGCCGAGCGCCTTCTTTAATATATATTTTTCTTTTAACACCTTCATTTTAAAATTCGGCGGTATGGCGCAGCAGAACTCAACAACCCTGTGGTCAAGGAAGGGGAATCTTCCTTCCACTGAATTTGCCATTGCCATCCTGTCCCCCTGAGAAGAAAGTATGTAGCCAGGGAGGAGTTTTGTTGATTCAATATACTGCGCCTTTGAAAGCCAGTCCCATTTGCTGAAATCTGTACCCAATGTTGTTCTTAATTCCTCTAATGCATTATACCCGCTCAAAGCGCCCCTGACATCGCTTGAGAAGAATTCCTTTATCTTGGATGTTGTCTCCCAGCGCGGGAGATGAGAAAAGAACTCATCTGATATCTCGGAAATACCTGTCTTAAAGAATGCCTCAAGATAGAACTTTGACTGGGTCTGCATTGCAGGCAGGTACGGGTACAGCCTCTTTAAAAGTAATGGCCTGAATTTAGAATCAGGCATCTTTGCCCAGAATCTTCTTATCTTTGCCTCTTTAAATATATCATAACCTGCAAGCACCTCATCAGCGCCCTCGCCTGTCAGGACAACCTTTATACCATTGTCCCTAACGAGTTTGGAAAGGAGATACAATGGCGCAGGGGCTGTGCGGAGGATAGGCTTTTCTGTATGCCATATAACATCCGGAAAGACCCTTGCAATATCAGAGTTTTTGCATATCACCTCTCTGTGATCTGTGTTCAGATGATTTACGAGGCTCCTCTGATAGCTGCTTTCATCGTATGCCTTGTCCTCAAAGGCAACAGAGAAGGTCTTTAAGGGCGATCCTGTATATTTCCTTATTAATGCCGTTGTAATGGATGAATCAAGGCCGCCGCTCAGATATGCGCCTACAGGCACATCTGACCTTAATTGCAGCCTTGTGGAATCTATTAGGAGCTCTTCTAATCTCTCTGCATAATACTCCTCTGGAAGATCAGTGTATTCCCCTTCTTCAGGGAATTTCAGATCCCAGTATCTTTTTACATCTATCCTGCCGTCCCTTATTATCAAATAGTGGGCTGGCGGCAGTTCCATTATATTCTTGAAAATAGTCTTCGGCGGGATGGCGCCCCAGAAGGTGAATATCTGATCAAGCGCAAAAAGGTCTATCTCCCTTGCAACCTCTTTATTATGAAGGATGGATTTTATCTCTGAGCTGAATATAAAGGAATTGTTCACTGCTGTATAAAATAAGGGCCTTATACCCATCCTATCTCTTGCGAGCATTAATTCATTATGCCTCTTATTCCAAATGGCAAAGGCAAACTGGCCGTTTAGATGATCCACGCACCTTGAGCCATATTCTTCGTATGCATGGATTATTACCTCTGTGTCTGATTTTGTATAGAAGGTGTGGCCTTTATTAATGAGCTCTTCGCGAAGTTCAAGATAATTAAATATCTCGCCATTGAATATAATCCAGATGCTTTTATCCTCGTTGTGCATGGGCTGCTGGCCGCCGGAGAGGTCAATGATGCTAAGCCTGCTGTGGCCAAGCCCGATCTTTTTATCGTTATAGAAGCCAAGCTCATCCGGCCCGCGATGCGACAGGGTCATGGCCATATCCCTGATAAGATCAGGATCTATGGGGTCGGTCTTTTTAAAATTTAATTTTCCGCAGATACCGCACATATGTTCTAAGTGTTGCGAGTTACGGGTTGCGAGTTGCGGGTTCTGTTCCAAAACACGAAACACGGAACACGAAACCAGTTTCAGGGCTTGCCTGCCTGTCGGCAGGCAGGCTTCCGCCATCAAGGCCGCATGGGCCTTCAAAAATAAAACATAGATTAGCCGCCAATTGCATCACTTGTTTTGGAATTGAAATTTATTGGCTATGTTATAAACTAAAAAGGGTTCAAGGAATCAAGCGGTCAAGTGGTCAAGTGTAAATCCTATGAAATAACACACGAACCCTTGAATCCTTGTCCCCTTGACCCCTTGCTTTAATTTGCCTTTCCTACCTTCTCTGCCTCAACAACCACCCTCGCCTGATAGGAGATAAGATTCAAGAGTATAATGACCCTCTCAGAATCCCTTACATCCTCAAAGATACCCTCTAAATCCTTGAATATCCCCTCACGAATTATTACCCTGTCCCCTCTATTAAAAAGACCTTTGCTTATCTGCACAAAATCACCCTTCATTCTCGCCCTGATTGCCTCTATAATCTCATCCTCAACTGGAACAGGATATTCCCCATAGCTGACAATATCCCTGACTCCCTTTGTGTATCTAATCCTCCTAAAATGCTCCATTGGATTGTATCGGGCAAAGAGGTAGCCCGGGAAAAGGCCCTTCTTCTCATTTATCTTTGGATAAAAGGCCTCAATTCCAAGATGGGTTATCATCTTCTCTGCAATATTCTCTTGTCTCGGTTTTGTATTAACAGCATACCAGTAAAAATTATCCATCATTGGGGATTCCCTTCCTTTATAATGACTCTTGTGTTTTTCATTCTAAATATTAAAGCAAACAGTGTGCCAGATAGTGCATAGTATGCAAGATAAGTTAAAAAGTAGTGGTAATTAATCAGATGTTCGGAGCAGAGCATTACTATAACTCATTGAAAAGACAATTAAAATTCTAAGGGTAACACTCTGAAATAAAAAATCTTTAGGGAAGGATTAGCTTAGGTTTTATGGTGGATGTTCTTCTCGCTCAAGGCAAACTCTTTCTATCTTTCTGCTAAAAGTGTGAATAAAAATACCACTTTTTATCTCACTCTGCCTATGCCCTTTCCCCCTTTGATATCCACTAATATCTCCTTTACCTGCCCTCTCACCTCTGGAATAGCCCTGCTTCCATCTATTATATAATCAGCAAACCTTACCTTATCCTTTAGCGGCATCTGAGCCTTTATCCTCTTTATCGCCTCATCTTCTGTTAATCCATCACGTTTCATAAGCCTTTTAATCTGGAGCCCCTCGTTTGCATAGACCACAGCAACCTTATCCATTTTTTTATATGCGCCAGTCTCAATCAAGAGGGCAGCATCAAAGATAATAATTGCATCAGGGTCTTTCTTTATTATCCTTTTTTTTATTTCATCTGCCCTTTCAAATACACGGGGATGAACAATTGAATTTAGCAGCCTTCTCTTCTTTTTATTACCAAAAACAATCTCTCCAAGCCTTCTGCGGTTTATTGAACCGTTCTTATTAAGCATCCCTTTGCCAAAATTCTTTACTATTTCACTCCATGCAGGCCTCATTGGTTTGACCGCATCTCTCGCAAGGAGATCGGCATCAATTATATATGCGCCGAGCCTCTTAAATATATTTGATACTGTGCTCTTCCCGCTGGCAATGCCGCCTGTAAGACCAATTATAATCATAGTTAGTAGGGTGGGCTGTGCCCACCGTTTTCATTTGCCATTATTATTTGGTGGGCATAGCCCACCCTACTGACGCATGAACGTTTCATTTTATTTTAAGAAGTATAACCGTAATATTATCAATACCGCCATTTCTATTTGCAGTATCCACTAACTCCCTGCTAACAGCCCCCATATCATTTATATTACCCTTTACTATCCTCAGGCTCTCTTCATCCGTCACCATGTTTGTAAGCCCGTCTGTGCAGAGGAGATAGGCATCCCCTGCCTCTGCCTTCACTGCAATTATCTCAACCCTGAGGTCTGACTCTGTCCCCAATGCCTTTGTAAGGACATTTTTCATGGAATGGTTTTTTGCCTCCTCAATAGACAGCAAGCCATGTTTTACCTGTTCATAAACAAGGGAATGATCCTCTGTAATCTGCCTTATCGCGCCGTCCCTTATCAGATATGCGCGGCTGTCACCCACATGCCCGATATATAAATATGGCTCAGCAAAGAGCGCTGCAACAATGGTGGTTCCCATGCCGTATAATCTTCTATCCCTTAAGCCCTCCTTTAATATACGGCTGTTTGCAAGCCGTATAGCAACCTCCAGCCTGTTCTCATCCTTAGACCTTGCCTCGTCTATCTCAAATGGCCATGTAATATCCTCTTTGCCATTGGAAAAGGCAATAAACTCACTGACGCTCTCTACTGCCAGCTTGCTTGCTATCTCACCGCCAGCATGGCCGCCCATTCCGTCTGCAACCACAAAAAGCCCGGTATCCTGAAAAAGGCCAAAGCTGTCTTCATTTATCTTCCTTTTTTTGCCGATATCTGAAAGGCCGAAAGACTCGATTATCATCAATCCTCCAGTAGGGGCGTTTTATTAAAACGCCCCTACGCAAATGCTGTGTTATCCAGTTTCCGAAATAATATCATATAGATTATTATTGTCAAGGAGTTCCATGGATAGGCTTCGTTGACGGAAGGGAGTCCTTATGTTAAACTAATATAATAATATATCTGGAGAAATCTATGCCCTTTAATATCCCCTTTGGAAAATACTATCTAACTGAAAAGATCGCTACCGGCGGTATGGCAGAGCTTTACAGGGCAAAGAGGATAGGCGTTGCAGGCTTTGAAAAGCTTCTGGTAATTAAGAAGATTCTTCCGCATCTCTCCCACCACGAGGAGTTCGTCTCCATGTTCATCAATGAGGCGAAGATCGCTGCCCAGCTTACCCATCCCAATATTGTGCAGATATTTGACCTTGGGAAGATTGAAAATTCCTATTATATTGCAATGGAATATGTCTGGGGAAAGGATCTCAAGGCTGTATTAAAAAAGGGGCGGGAGAGGAAGCTGCCTGTTTCAATAGAGCACGTTGCCCAGATTATAAGCAAGGCATGCGGCGCCCTTGATTATGCGCATAAGAAGAAAGATTTAAAAGGCAATGAATTAAACCTCATTCACAGGGATGTGAGCCCCCAGAATATACTCATCTCTTATGAGGGTGATGTGAAAATCGTTGACTTCGGGATTGCAAAGGCAGCATCCAAGACCTCTGATACACGCACAGGTGTATTAAAGGGTAAAATAGCCTATATGTCCCCGGAACAGGCATGGGGCAAGCCCATTGACAGGAGATCAGATATCTTCTCGCTGGGCGTTGTCTTCTATGAGCTTCTGACAGGTGAGATGCTTTTCAAGGGCGACACAGATTTAAACACACTGGAAAAGGTGCGGGATGCCCATGTAGCGCCGCCTACAAAGTTTAACAAAGAGGTTCCTAAGGAGATTGAGGATATACTTCTCAGGGCATTAGCAAAGGATGCTGAAAAGAGGTATCAGTCCGCCGCTGATATGCAGGGCGACATTGAGACATTTATGCATGCAAATAAAACATCCCCTGGCACCTTAAATATCCAAAACTACATGCATACCCTCTTCAAAGATGAAATAGCCGCAGAGACAAAATCGCTGGAGGAGGAGGATACTATTGTCTCTACACACCTTGAAAAGACAATGGCTGCTCCATTGCAGGGGGCGAAGAAGGCCGCTCAAAGGGAGATAAAGAGAGCAGAGCCAGTAAAGGAGTCCGCGCCGGCAGCCCCAAAAAGGAAAGAGCCAAGCCTTCTGAGATATATATTATTAATTGTGCTCCCTCTTTCTATTGGCGCACTCTTCTTTGCGAGGCCTGAACTCCTTCTGCCCATTAAGGATGCCATGATTGATTTAAACATATTGCAAAGGCCGCCTGCCGCGGAAAAACCGGCAGCAGCATCCCCGCCTGTAGAAAACCCGGCAGAAAAGGCCGCATCAACGTCTCCTTATGCAGAGGAGGCAAAAAAAGAAATGCCAGCGCCCAAGAAACCTGAGGTAATCAGAAAGGCTGAGGATAAGCCCCTTGCTGATACAAAAGAGGCAAGGGATGTTAAATATGGCTCAATAGTGATTGAGTCTACACCAAAAGGGGCAGATATATCCCTGAATAATAAAGATACAGGGCTAAAGACGCCAGCAAGCATCCAAAACCTGAAGGCAGGTGAAAGGCATAATATAAAACTAACACTAAATGGATATAAGGATTGGAGCGAGGACATACTGCTAAAAGAGGATGAGAAAATAAACATATCGCCGCAGCTAAAAAGATTATACGCCAGCGTATTAATAGACTCCAAGCCGGAGGGCGCAGCTATATTCATAAATAATCAGGACACAGGAAAAAAGACGCCCGCAACCTTTTCGGAAATAAATCCGAATGAGCCATATAATATAAAACTCCATCTATACGGATACGAGCCATGGGGCAAGACCATAACTCTAAAAGAGGAAGAGTACAACATCCTATCGCCTGCACTTGTAAGGCTTTATGGCAGCCTTACAATAAATGCCATCCCATGGGCAGAAATCTATATTGAAGGTGAATCAAAAGGGCCGACGCCATTAGCAGGATTGAGACTGCCTGTGGGAAAGTATTCGGTAAAGCTTGTGAACCCGGAACTAAAGAGCGAAAAGACAGTTGAAATAAAGATTGAACCAAATGAAACAGCAAAGGTTGTTGTGGATATGAAGCAGTGAAGACTGGTAAATGGGAGAATGTGTAAATGGGTAAATGGATTATTAAAGCCTTATCAATAATATACCTTTCACTTATCTTAAATATCTATCCTTCTACTGTGCTTGCCATTGAGATTGACCTGAATGCAAAGAGACAATTTGATGAGGCATCAGAATTAATAAGGCAGGATAAGATTGATGATGCTGTAAATGGATTTAAGGCGCTCCTTGCCGCCCATCCAAACTCACCATTTTCTGAACATGCCCACTACTGGATAGGAAGGTCCTACTGGATGAAAAAGGACTACGACTCTGCATTAAGGGAATTCACAATTATCACCACAAGATTCCCGGACGGGGTCAAGGCAGCAGATGCCCAGTTTGAAATCGGAAACTACTATTCTATTATAGAAAATCCAAAATATGACCTGAACAGGGCAATTATTGAGTATCTCAAGATACCGCAGAGATATCCTAACAGCCATGTGGTTGATGATGCCAGATATTACGCTGCCCGCTCCTTAATAGAGCTTTCAAATTACGAACAGGCAATAGGTGATTTTAAGAATATGATAGAAAAGAACCCTGACAGTGAATTTGTTGATGATGCGCACTTTTATATCGGCCTCTCATACATTTATTTAAAGGAATATCAAAGGGCAAAAGATGCATTTCAGGTGTTCAAGGAAAATTATCCCTATAGCAACTATTACAGACAGGGCTCATACCTCCTCTCCCTGCTTAATAAGGCTGTCTCAAATACAGCGCCGAGGTACACGAAGACAATCGGCGAGAAGGGGAAAGGGGCTGGCAAATTCTCTGAGCCCAATGGGGTCTACTGTGATGAAGCTGGAAATCTTTATATATCAGAGGCAGGAAATCAGAGGATTCAAAGGATAACTGAAAAGGGCGAAGCCCTTGGAGAGATAGGCAATCCAAAAAAAGGCGAACCAGTCTTTAAAAAACCTGTAGGTATCTGGGTAGACAAAAATGATGATATATATGTGATTGACGCAAAACTGCTAAAGGTATATAAATTTGACAGCAGCGGAAAGATTATCCTTGCCTTTGGAAAGGACAAAAAGGAGGATGAATTCAAGGAGCCGTCTTCCATTGCAGTTGATGATGAGGGGTCTATCTATGTGGCAGACAGAAGCAGCAGCAGGATTTATAAGTTTGATAGAACAGGAAAATTTTTATTCACCTTTGGCGATAAGGGGAATAAGGAGGACAGGCTAAAGGAGCCGTCAGGCCTTGCCATTGACATAAAAGGAAAGATACTTGTGGCAGACACAGGCCGCGGCAGGATAATGAAATATGATAAGGATGGCAGTCTCCAGCAGCAGTTTAAAGCAGCCTCAGAGGCAGGCGGGCTAAAGGAGCCGCTCTCAATTGCAGCAGACAAGCTGGGCAATATCTATGTCCTTGATATAGGGCGGGATAATATCCAGAAATTTGACCGCGATTTCAAATTCCTTCTGGAGATCAAAAACGAAAAAAAGAAGCCCAAGGTAATAGACAGCCCGGGTGGCATTACAGTCTGCCCCAATGGGGAGATATTTATTTCAGATAAATCAGAACACAGGGTTTACAAGCTGGAATAATCTTATGATAAAAGAAAAAACGATAATAATCTTATTCTTAATATTTACAATCCTCCCGGCTCTCACCTCCTTTGCCGAGACAGGGGAAGACCTCCTTACAAAGGGCATTGAAAGCTATAATAGCGGAGATTATTCCAACACACAAAAACTCCTCACAAGGGCAATCCCACTGATAAAAGAAAAATCAAAGGCTGTGGAGGCGCACAAATACCTTGCCTTTGTCTATATTGCATACGGTGAGAATCAAAAGGCGCACAATGAATTTATTGAGGCTCTAAAGATTGATAATGCCTTTCGTCTGGATCCAAAGATGACATCACCCAAGATCATGGAGGTATTCAGAAAGGCAAAGGCAGAAATAGTTTCTGAAGGCGCCATATCAATAATCACAAAACCAGAAGGCGCAAAGGTCTATCTGAACGGTAATCTTATTGGTGAAACACCGCTGAGACAGGATGAGATAGTTGCAGGGGAGCACAAAATCAGTATTAAAAAGCGCGGCTATGAGCCGATTGAGGCAGGCATCACAGTTAAGGACAAGATTCTGACAAACATTGAGCACACCCTCACAGAGGCAACAGGCATCTTAAATATCAACACCGCTCCGGGTAATGCAGCGGTGATTTTTGATAATGAGTCTATAGGCAATGCGCCCCTCAAGGTAAAGAATGTTTCCAGCGGCGCACATACACTTAAGATTTCAAAAAAGGGCTATGACGACCTTGTCAAAGAGCTGGCCTTTAACAAAGGAGAGGAAAAGGCGCTGACAACAGCATTAAAGAAGAGGGTTGTACTTTTAGGCCCATTAACTGAAAAAGACCAGCAGGCGGGCGCTGCTACAGCGAAAAACCTTATCATAGAAACACTCAGGGATCTGCCTTTTCATCAGCTTATCACTGTGCCAGAGGAAAAGGAAGCAGAACTCCTCGGCCAATACAGTATCACCCTCGTAGCGCTTACAGACCATCTTCATCTTATTAAAATCAAAAAGGCCTTTGAACTTTCGCTGGATACCTTCTTTAATAAATCATTGCCTGTAGAAATCAGACCCCCATTGGCAAGGGAGGATGCGGGTGGAGTTGATCTGCTTTTTAATCTTTTTATTGACAGAATAAATGAAATGACGAGGGATAAAGAAACAGCAGGCTACGGTTATCTGAATCTCGGCAGTTACCACCTTCACCTCAAAAACTGGAAGGAGGCAATTGCTGCCTACAATCAGGTTGCACTCAGCAATAAAGAGGGGCTCGGCAAAGGGACTGCCCTTTTCAGGATTGGAGAAGTTTATGAGAGTCTTGGCTACTGGAGCGAGGCAGCGGAATATTACTACAGGGCAATGGCGCAATTTCCCCAGAACACCCTTATCAGCAATCAGGGCGAGGCCGTCTCATCCGCTGCACAGAAGCGGCTAAAAAGACTCCGCTCGCTGGGGCTGATTAGAGAAAGATATTAATAACACCTTACCCTTTGTCATTCCAACTTTGGCTTTTTTCAAGAATTGCTATATTCCTGCTTTTTTCTGTAATAAATCCTTGAAAGCGCCTCGGGGCTTACCCTAAAGAAGTATAGGAGCCGCAAAGACCACATCAATATTATTGTCCTTACTATCCCCTCCTCCTTCCACTTCCTCGCAGAGGTTATAACCATATTTTTCAAACAGGCAAGGCTTCCTGCCCTTTTCATCCTTTTACTCAGTTCTATATCCTCCATCAGAGGCGCCTCTGGATAGCCGCATATTTTTTTGAAGATATCTTTTCTGATAAATATTGCCTGATCCCCTGTGGATATGCCTGTCAAACGAGAGCGCCAGTTCATCAAAAATGCAATCAGCTTAAAAACCAACCTACCATCATCAAATTTCACATCAAACCTGCCGCCAATAATCTCAGGGTCTTTTAATGCCTCTTGTATTTTTATCAGACCGTCCTCTAAAAGGATAGTATCAGCATGAAGAAAGAGGAGTGTCTCTCCTTTAGCAATCTCTGCCCCCCTGTTCATCTGACAGCCCCTGCCCTTTTGTGATGATAAAAGTAGGGGCGTATAATTATACGCCCCTACAGAGTTAACAATGCTTACAGTGTTATCAATGCTCCCGCCGTCAACAATTATTATCTCTTTTCCACCCTTTAATTGTGAGATGTTGTTCAGCGCCTTTGCGATATTTTTTTCTTCGTTTAATACAGGGATGATGATGGAAACCACCTTATCCCCTCCTTACATCACCTTTAATTCGTTTATAAACAATTGGCACGAGGATGA
>JACPZJ010000099.1 GCA_016195585.1 Nitrospirota bacterium
ATATGCAGATGGCATTTAGGGAGCATCCTGTAAAATCGATAAAATTACTCCGCAGGTATATTCCTGCAATGTTTAAGGTCTTCTGGCGAAGCGGCGGGACTACAAGAGCTCAGGAAGAGGAGCTTAAAAAAGAGGAAGAGCAGAGGCTTGCTGACCTTAGCAAAGAGGCAGGGCTTTTGTTAGAAGATGTATTGAATTTGCATGGAAAAGCAGCGCTGCCTATTACAAGAGGCAAACTTGCATTTCTTATAAATTTGGGCTGGATAGGGACTATTTTTCTTTTTGTGATTATAATGATCGCTGCCTTTTTTATTAAGCAGAGATTTAATCTTTCAATATGGTCGCTTCTTTCAGCATTATCAGCCTTTCTTCCTTTGTTAATAAGCTGGTTGATATCAAAATTCAGCAGGGATACCTTCACCGCTATCTTGAAGGAAATAAAAGCAAAGATATTGACTGATATAAAGATAATTGTCATGGGTCATACGCACGATCCTGCTATAAAAAAGATTGGCAATGACTGTTGGTATTATAATACAAGCACATGGACTACAGTATTCAGCGAGGAGGAGAGGCTGATAAGGGATGAGAAGCAGTTTGCATTGCTAAAGATAAAGCTAACAGATAAAGGATCTGATGCACAATTAATGCGATGGAATGATGCAGTAGGTGAATGCGAGCCATTGATCCTCTTTGAGAAGCAAAAAAATGCCTGATAAGCTTCCAATAACCCTTGTTCATGGCCTCGGTGGTTTTGATAAGATAAAGATATTTGGGATTACTATTCCTTATTTCAAAGGGATAAAAGAGCATCTTGAAGGGTGTGGGTATACAGTATTTGTGCCGAGGCTTAGGGCAACTGCTGGTGTAAGGCAAAGGGCAGAGGATTTAAAGAGGGAGATACTGAGTTTTACAGACAGCAAGGTCAATATCATCGCCCACAGCATGGGAGGCCTTGATGCACGCTATATGATTAGCAAATTAGATATGGCTGATAAGGTTGCAACACTCGTTACTATTGGCACGCCGCACAGCGGAAGCTATTTCGCAGATTGGGGAGTCAGGGTTTTAGGCAGAGGGTGTAAGTGTATATGGTTTATAGAAAAGATACTAAGGATTGATACACAGGGATTTATTGATGTAACAACTGAAAATTGTAATGAGTTTAATAAGAATATTTTAGATATAGATGGCGTAAAATATCTTTCCTATGCAGGTGTTCAAAAGTGGTATAAGGTTAATTTTATTTTACAGATACCTTACTGGTATATAAGATATAAGGCAGGCCAGAATGATGGCCTTGTTCATGCAGAGAGTGCAAAATGGGGAGACTTCAGAGGGGTAGTGGCTGCTGACCATTGGAATCAGATAGGCTGGAAGATATTTCCACGCGAATGGCCTGAAAGATTTAATGCAAAGGAGTTTTATGAGAAGATAGCAATGGAGCTATTTTAGGTTTTAGTTTGTGGAGGTTTTATTGTCCTTATGCGCTCGGCTGAGTAATTGCATTTTGGGCAGAGCAGAGTTAATCCTCCTTACAGCCTTATTACATAAGTCCCTGCAATCTTGTCGTGCAGGCCCTGCTTCTGTTTGCTGAAGGCTACCATAAGATAACCTATGCCGAGGGTCAACCCTGATATGGAGTATCCAATCCATCTCAAAAATGCCTTGCCGTATGTCATCTCCTCACCATTGGTTTGGATGATCTTTAATTTAAGCGCCATCTTTCCGAGCGTCTGGCCTCTCCAGCCCACAAAAAATACAGAATATGCCATACCAATAAATATGGTTACGAAAAAGGCAATAATGACTGAGAGCATCTGTCCTTCTTCTGGAATGCCGCCGCGCATGACCGAACCCATGCCAACACCCATGCCAATAAAGAAACCGAAGATACTTTGTAGAATAAGCAGAATAATTCCATCAACAAAAGCTGCTACATACCTTATCCAGAAGCCGCCCTTTGGAAGGCTCTTTGCATCAGGATAGGGAGGCAAGGATTCATAAGCAGGCTCACTGATAGATTCCTCAGAGATTGGCGGAGGAGGCGGTGGAGGCGCAGCAAAGCCTTCATCAAATGAGGCCTCTGCTGCCTGTATAGATGGTTCTTCTATGGCTGGGGTAGTGAATGCTATCTCTGATAACTCTGATAGTCCTGAATCAATCGGTGCTGGCTCTATCTTCCTTTCAGGTTTTGGAGCGGGCTTGCTTACAGGCTTGGATGCGCTTATCCCTTTTGACTCTTTATATGCCTTTAAGTCATATCCGCATTTTTTGCATGTATCAGCATAGTCAAAGGTTGTAAAATTACATTTTGGACAGAGCACGGTTAGTTCTCCTTTTACCCCTCACCCTGACCCTCTCCCGCAAGGGGAGAGGGAACTTAATTATCTCCCCTCCCTTGATGGGAGGGGATTAAGGGGAGGGTGAGTTCTCAAATTAATAATTAAAAAATCCCCTCTTTGTCTTTACACCAAGAATGCCCCCTGCAACCATCCTCTTTAGCATTGGCGCTGGCCAGAAGCGGAAACCGAGTTCCTTTGCATATTTTTCCAATGTGGACAGCACAGTATCCAAGCCAATCTGGTCTGCATAGTGCAGAGGCCCTCCTTTATCCTGAGGAAATCCTGTGCCTGCCATCATGGCTATATCAATATCGCCAGCAGAGGATACATTCTCCTGCAGACATATCACTGCCTCATTAATTAGTAGGCTAATTAATCTGTCAACTGAAAAAGTGGTTCCCTTTACGCCTGTCTGCTTCTGAACCTTTTCTATCAGATTGTTCAATGTATCGTCAGATTCTTTTTCATAATTATAAAACCCTGCGCCTGTCTTTGTGCCGAATCTTTTTGCTTTAACCACCTCTGTTAAAAGCTGTGCAGGCGCCATTCTCGGGCCATAGGCATTGTATAAAATCTGTGCAACACGCTCTGCTGTATCCAGACCGAGCATATCAGCAAGCGCAAATGGTCCCATCGGCATTCCAAAGGCTAATAAGGCATCATCTATCTCCTTTGCTGTTGCAGCACCTTCCTGAACAGCCAAGACAGCTTCATTAAGATACGGCATCAATAACCTGTTTACCAAAAAGCCAGCGCACTCCTGAACTCGCACTGCTATCTTTCGAAGGCTCTCTGTAAAGGCAACCACGTCTTCAACTGTCTCCTGTGATGTTGTAAGCCCTGGGATTACCTCCACCAATTTCATTTTATGTGCTGGATTAAAAAAGTGCATGCCAATAACCTTATCAGGCTTCTTTGTTGCAGACGCCATCTCTGTAATTGAAAGGGCAGAGGTATTTGTTGCAAATATTGTTGTTTCAGGGCATGCCTTTTCAAGTTCCTGAAAGACCTTTTGCTTTATCTTCATATCCTCTGGCACAGCCTCTATTACAATATCCACATCGCCAAAATCTTTAAAATCAGTAGCGCCGCTGATTAAAGCGAGCTTCTGCTCCATCTCTGTTGATGTCATCTTCCCTTTATCAACGCGCTCCTGATAGATTTTTCTGACTTTAGCAATGCCCTTTTGCACTGCTTCATCATTTACATCCTTTAATATCACTGGCAGGCCTGAGTATGTTATTACCTGCGCAATTTCTGCGCCCATTATGCCTGCGCCAAGAACTGCTGCCTTGTAGATATACATTTTGTAAGCCTCCTCAATAAATCAAAAATACAGACCAAAATGCAAAAATTATATCTTATCCTTTGTTAGAATTATTTTTTAATTTTGATTTGTCATTTTGAACTTTGATTTTTAATATTTAAATTGTTTATATAATCTGGTCTGCATATTTTAGAAAAATGCCTATTTCCTCTCCACCACCACTGCGCCGCCTAATCCGCCGCCAATGCACATGCTGGCAAGACCGAGTGTTAAATTTCTTCGCTTCATCTCCCTTAGCAATGTCATAGTTAGCCTTGTCCCAGTCATTCCAACAGGATGTCCCAATGCAATGGCGCCGCCATTTACATTTACAATATCCCTATTTAAGCCAAGCTTCTTTTCTACCGCGATATACTGCGCTGCAAATGCCTCATTAATCTCAATCAATTGAATATCCTTTAATTCTAACCCTGCTTTTTTCAATACCAATGGCGTTGCATGGGCAGGGCCAATGCCCATCCTCTGAGGCTCAACACCAGCAAAGGCATAAGCCCTGATATAGCCGAGCGGTTCATAGCCGAGCTCTTTTGCTTTTTCTTTGGACATGATTAATACAGCAGCAGCGCCGTCGCTTATTGGGCACGAGTTGCCTGGTGTAACGCTTCCATTTTCTTTAAATATGGTTGGATATACTGAAAGCATCTGCTCAGTTAAGGCGACATTTGGCCCCTCATCCTGTGCAAATATCTCCGGCGCCACCTCTTTCCCAGCAACCTTTTTCGGCACGCTTACAGGCACAATCTCATCCTTAAATTTCCCTTCCCTGATTGCCCTGAATGCAAGCTTGTGGCTCCTTATTGCAAACTTGTCCTGCTCTTCTCTTGTTATATTAAACTCTTCAACAAGGTTCTCTGCTGTCCTTCCCATAAGCTGGTTGCATATAGGATCAGTCAGCCCCTCCCACAGGCTGTCTATCATTACGCTGTTTTTTAATCTCTTTCCAAATCGCAAATCCCTGCTTAAATATGGGGCGCTGCTCATGCTCTCTGCGCCGCCTGCAATCTGTATATCTGCATCGCCTGCCTGAATACTCTGACAGGCATTTACAATGGACTGCAAACCAGATGAGCAGTTTCTCTGCACAGTATATGCTGGAATCTCTATTGGCAGGCCTGCCATTAATGCGATTACCCTCGCTATGTTTGGCGCATCAGATGACTGGCTTACACAGCCAAAGATGACCTCATCTATCAGCTTTGGGTCAATCTTTGTGCGGTTTATTAATTCCCTTATAACGAACTCGCCGAGTTTCTGCGCTGGCAAATCTTTTAAAGCTCCGCCGAGATTTCCAAGGGGTGTCCGAACTCCATCAACAATAA
>JACPZJ010000100.1 GCA_016195585.1 Nitrospirota bacterium
GGTGAACGTCTTGAGGTAACGCACAAGGCGCATACAAGGGATAATTTTGCGAGGGGCGCCATCCGTGCAGCGAAGTGGGTGGTGAAGCAAAAGCCTGGACTTTATAATATGATGGATGTATTGGGGCTGAAATGATAAGAAGCAAAAAATGATTTCCCCATCCCTTGATGGGAGGGGGTTAGGGGGAGGGTGAAAATTGAGAATGTGTGTGCAATATCTCACCCCCACCCTGGCCCTCCCCCGTCAAGGGGGAGGGGAACTATGTTATTGAAAGGAGACCCGTGTATTGAAGGTTAAAGTTGATCGCGCAAAGAGAATTAAGAACCTGCCGCCATACCTCTTTGCCTCCATTGACAAGATGAAGCAGGAGGCAGTCAAAAAAGGCATAGACATAATCAACCTTGGAATAGGCGACCCTGATATCCCAACACCGCCAAATATAGTCAAAAGACTTCAAGAGGCAGTCAAGAATGAAAAATATCATCAGTATCCATCTTATGAGGGCCTGTTAATATTCAGGCAGGCAGTTGCAGAGTGGTATAAAAAGAGATTTAATGTGAAACTAAATCCAGAGGATGAGGTACTCACACTTATCGGCTCAAAGGAAGGTATAGGCCATTTCCCGCTTGCTTATATAAACCCCGGCGATGTTGCCCTTGTGCCGAGCCCTGCCTATCCTGTTTATAATGCAGGGACACTCTTTGCAGGCGGCCAGTCGTACATCATGCCTCTTAAAAAGAAAAATAATTTTCTTCCCGACATAGATGCCATACCAGCAAGGATAGCAAGGAAGGCAAAGATCATGTTCATTAATTATCCCAATAATCCCACCTCTGCAGTGGCAGAAAGAGAATTCTATGAAAGGGTTATTGAATTTGCCCTAAAGTATAATATTATCATCGCCCATGATGCAGCTTATTCAGAGATGTATTATGATAATTACAGACCCATGAGTTTTCTTGAGATGGATGGCGCAAAGGATGTGGGCATAGAATTTCACTCCCTATCCAAGACCTATAACATGACAGGCTGGAGGATAGGTTTTGCAGTCGGCAATAAAGACATAATCTCTGCACTCGGAAAGGTGAAGAGCAATCTTGATTCTGGTGTATTTGAGGTTGTTCAGGAGGCAGGGATAGAGGCGCTGACCTGTGACCAGTCTATAGCAGATGATATTAGAAAGATTTATCAGGAGAGGCGGGATATCCTTGTTGCCGGCCTTAAATCACTCGGTATGGAGGTAGAGGCTCCAAAGGCAACCTTTTATATATGGCTTAAGACACCAAAGGGCTTTAAATCTGCTGACTATACGGCCCAACTTCTAAACAAGGCAGGGATTGTAACCACACCCGGCAATGGTTTTGGGAAAGATGGCGAAGGTTACATTAGAATGGCGCTCACAGTAAAGAAGGAGCGTATGTTAGAGGCTATTGAGAGGATAAAAAGGCTGTGAATGGGGGGTAAGGGGGGATTAGAGAAGATAGCTTGCATAGGCATTGGCTCAAACATTGGCGATAAGATTGGTAACTGTAAAAAGGCGATTGAACTTTTAGGAAAAAACACGAGTATTGCGATTAAAAAGACATCAAGTTTTTATGAGACAGAGCCTGTTGGATATAAGGATCAGGACTGGTTTGTAAACTGTGCGGTTGAGATAGAGACTGATTTAAAACCACTTTCGCTCCTTTCATTGTGTCAGGCAATTGAATCAGAGATGGGCAGGACAAGGGAAATAAAATATGGCCCGCGCATAATTGACCTTGATATTCTCCTCTATAATAATGATATAATAAATGATAAAGATTTAAGGATACCGCACCCAGAGATGCACAAGAGAAGGTTTGTATTGCAGACGCTATCTGATATTGCACCTGATACTATTCATCCTGCGCTAAAGATAACAATTGCACGGCTTCTAAGGGATGTTAATAATGGCGGTGCTGTAAAAAAGATAGTATCACATGCTTGAGCAGAATTATGGAAGGTAAATACATAGTAATTGAAGGCCCTATTGGTGTTGGCAAGACAAGCCTTGCAACGCTTCTGTCAATGGAGATGAATGCACGGTTGTTCCTTGAAAAGGCAGAAGAGAATCCCTTTCTTACAGATTTTTATAAGGATAAAAAGCAGTCTGCCTTTCAGACCCAGATATTCTTTCTTTTAAATAGATTCAGGCAGCAGCAGGAGCTCCTGCAGCAGGATTTATTTAAAAGGGCAACAATATCAGACTATATCTTTGACAAAGACCGAATCTTTGCGTATCTGAATCTTGATGAGAATGAGCTTGGCCTCTATGAGCAGATATTCTCACTCCTTGACGGCCGTATAGTAAAGCCTGATTTGGTAATATATCTGCAGGCAGAGGTGGATATACTCGTTGAAAGGATAAAGAGGCGCGGCAGGGAATACGAAAAGGAGATTACAAGAGAATATCTTGCAGATTTAAATGAGGCATATAATCACTACTTCTTTCACTACACAGAAAGCCCCCTGCTTGTGATACAGACAACAGATATAGATTTTGTTAAAAGCCGCGCTGACCTTGAAGATCTGATAAAACAGATCACAACGATGAAAAAAGGAACACACTATTATGTTCCGCTAAGTTCAAGGAAGTAACCATCACACACAGTTATTAGGGTTTATATCTTCTGAAACACGAGGAGCTTTCTTTCATAATCTGACATGGGGAGCGTAAAGGGAATTATCTGCAGAAGGTGCATGCCTTTTATGATCTTTCCTGCTTTCAAACCAGCTACAGACTTCCCCTTGCTGAAAATCATAATACCCCTGTCTGCAAGCAAAGGCTCGCCATGTTTTATTATATCAGATGCGTCACCCACTGCCCTTGAAAGGAATATGTTAAATCTTCTGATATAATCTGGGCTTTTCTTTGCCTCTTCAAGCCTATCATTAACTATCCTTACATCCTTTAACTCAAGCAGCCTGCAGATTTGATGTAAAAAGACACACTTTTTTTGTGATGATTCCATTAATGTCAGATCAATCTTTGGGGAATATATTTTTAGCGGGATTCCGGGAAAGCCAGCGCCTGTGCCTGCATCAATAACCTTTATACCTTCAATAACTGAAAACCCTTTAAGAAAAGAGAGGGAATCAATAAAGTGTTTAATAATTATTTCTTTGTCTTCTTTGATGGAAGTGAGATTGATTTTCTTGTTCCATTTTTTCAGTTCTTCAAGATAAAGCAAAAATTGATCAATCTGATTTGGGAAGAGATGAAGATTCAGCTCCTCCATACCCCGCATAAGGATGTCCCTCGGTGATGATCCCTTAGTCTTTTTTTGTATAGCCTTTGCCTTTTTTGTCTTTGAATTCTTCTTTGCCTTAATTTTTACGGCCATACTCCCTTTCCAGTGCCACAAGCAGGATAGATACTGCTGCTGGTGTTACCCCTGAAATCCTCGCTGCCTGACCAATGGAGACAGGCTTTATCGCTTTTAATTTTTCCCTGACCTCTCTTGAAAAACTTTTTATATTATCATAATCAAGGTCATGGGGGATCCTTTTTGTCTCTAATTCCTTAAACCGCTGAACATCCTTTAACTGCCTATGTATATATCCTTCATATTTTATCTCTATCTCCACCTGCTCTATTACCTCATAGTTTAAGGACTCATCAGATGGAAAGAGACACATCAGCTTTTTATAATCAATATCTGGCCTTTTAAGAAGACTGCTGAGTGTTGCCTCTGTATTAAAATCTGCTATCCCGGCCTCTTCTAATCTTGCCTTTATTTCCTTTGTCGGCCTTATCCTCGTTGTCTTGAGGCGCTCAATCTCTTTTTCAATAAACTTATTTTTTCTCATAAATATATCATATTCTTTAGAAGATACAAGCCCTATTTTATATCCCTTCTCTCTTAGCCTCAAATCTGCATTGTCGTGGCGCAGAAGAAGCCTGTATTCTGCCCTTGATGTGAACATCCTGTAAGGCTCCTTTGTGCCCTTTGTAATAAGGTCGTCAATCAGTACGCCGATATACGCCTCTGATCTATCTAATATCAAAGGCTTTTCACCCTTTATCTTTGCAACAGCATTTATCCCTGCAATAATCCCCTGTGCAGCAGCCTCTTCATAGCCGGATGTGCCATTTATCTGGCCTGCGTTAAAGAGATTCTCTACGAGCTTGGTTTCAAGTGTAGGCTTTAATTGGTTTGGAGGGATAAAGTCATACTCAATGGCATAGCCGGGTCTTAACATCCGTGCCTTTTCAAGACCCTGAATGGTACAGAGGAATTTAAGCTGCACATCAGCAGGCAGGCTTGTGGATATGCCATTGGCATAATATTCTGTTGTATTTAATCCCTCAGGCTCTAAGAATATCTGGTGCCTCTCTTTTTCAGCAAAGCGGACAACCTTATCCTCAATAGAAGGACAATATCTTGGGCCTGTCCCTTCAATAACACCGCAATATAGTGGGGATCTGTCAAGATTGTCTTTTATAATCTTGTGAGTCTCTTCGTTTGTGTATGTCAGATAGCATGGCAACTGGGGATTTGTAATTTTTTCTGTAGAATAAGAAAACGGAATTGGTGGATTATCGCCATGCTGAACTATGGTCTTTGAAAAATCAATAGTTCTGCCATCAATCCTCGGCGGCGTCCCTGTTTTTAATCTTCCGAGCTGAAACCCAAGATCGCTAAGTGATTTTGATAGCTCTATGGAAGCGAACTCACCTGCCCTTCCTGCAGGAAAGTTTTTAAGACCGATATGAATCAGTCCCTTGAGAAATGTCCCTGTTGTTAGTATTACTGTCTTTGAAAGATATCTTATGCCCAAAGCGGTCTCAACACCTAACACCCTTCCATTTTTAACCAATAATCCAGTTACCATCCCCTGCAGGATATCAAGATTCCCCTGTGTCTCAAGGCTCTTTCGCATCTCAAGTTTATATAATACCCTATCAGCCTGTGCGCGGAGTGCTCGTACAGCCGGCCCCTTTCTTGTGTTCAGCATCCTGAACTGTATCCCTGCCTTATCCGTGCTTTTCCCCATCTCACCGCCCAAGGCATCTATTTCCCTCACAAGATGGCCCTTTGCAATGCCGCCAACAGCAGGGTTGCAGGACATCTGGGCAATATTATCCAGATTAATGGTAAACATCAGGGTCTTGCACCCAAGCCTTGCAGATGCAAGGGCAGCCTCACACCCTGCGTGCCCAGCACCAACAACTATTACATCATATTCTTTATCAAACGTATACATAGTGCACAGAACCAAGAATTAAGTATTAAGAACTAAGAATTATTAAAATGTTCCTCGTGGAACATTAAAGGCTTGTATTATCCTTGAACTTAGATTTAGTTGGTTTAAGCTCTTTAAACTCAGGCACTTCTTTTGTCCCTGTA
>JACPZJ010000136.1 GCA_016195585.1 Nitrospirota bacterium
AACGCCAGGTATTGCCTTTAGCCGTTGCTTTTTTTTACCGTCAAATCTCGGAATAGAGTCCAAAAGGCCTTTGGTATATGGATGAAGCGGCGATTTAAAGAGCGTTTCTGTATTTGTATACTCCACAATCCTTCCTGCATACATCACGGCCACATCATCAGCAGCCTCTGCTATCACGCCAAAATCATGCGTAATAAGTATCATTGACATCCCCATCTTTGTCATCAGCTCATTTAGCAGCTCAAGCACCTGAGCCTGCACAGTCACATCCAGCGCTGTTGTCGGCTCATCTGCTATTACCAGCGAAGGCGTACATGATATTGCCATTGCAATCATTGCCCTCTGCCTCATGCCACCGCTTAACTGGTGCGGATAGTCCTTTATCCTCTCCTTTGCAGAAGGTATGTTAACAAGATCAAGCAGCTCTGCGGCCTTGTTCATCGCCCCGCCCCTTCCCATGCCTTTATGAGCCCTTAGCGCCTCTGCGATCTGCTCGCCTATTGTAAAGACAGGATTCAGCGCTGTCATAGGCTCCTGAAAGATCATTCCGATCTTTGCCCCTCTGATATTGCGTATCTCTGACTCCTTCAGGTCAAGGAGGTTCTGGCCTTCAAAGACGACAGTGCCAGAGACGATCTTGCCTGGCGGCTGCGGTATCAGGTTGAGTATGGACATCGCAGTTATGCTCTTGCCGCATCCAGATTCGCCAACGATTCCAAGAACGGTTCCCAGTCTTACACTAAGGCTGACGCCATCAACAGCCTTAATAACCCCATCAGGTGTATAAAAATGCGTCTTTAAATCCCTTACCTCAAGTATTGCCTCTGCCATCATTGTCCTTATAAAAAAATATCCGCCTTAAGCGGATAAAAAAAATCATCTGTAGGGGCGGGTTTAAAACCCGCCCCTACACTATTTCTTTCTTTACCAGATTCATGTATGCCTGTATATCTTTATTATTAGGATCAATCTTTCTTGCCTCCTCCCACTCCTCAACTGCAAGATCAATAAATCCCTTCATATAATATGTAACCCCGAGGTGCACCCTTGCAACAACATATTTTGGGTTGACCTCCTTTGCCCGTATGAATACACTGACGGCCTCATCAAAAAGACCCTTCTCCCGCAGGGTTATCCCGGCCTTTGTGATTATATCTACAAAATTCGGCCTCAACTTCAGGGCCTTCTTATATTCGGCAAGCGCCTCATCATACAGCCCAAGGTCATAATACTGGTCGCCGAGCTGTGAATGTTCATTTGCAAGCTTGCCCTGAATATACGGGTCAATGCTGGATGGGGTAGGATGCGCAATCCTTGCCGCATTGCTGAATATCCTGTTTGCATCCTCAAAACGGCCCAGCTCATTGTAAGTTACAGATAGATTGAGTGATGCCTCTGTGTAGCCCGGATTTAACTGGAGCGCCTTTTCAAAGAACCATGCTGCCTTCTCAAAATCGTTCTTCTGATGATATATAAAGCCGAGCTTATTGTATACATCTGCATAGGCAATATTCGCCTTCAGGAGCTCAAGGAGCAGCTTCTCTGCCTTGTCATACTCACCCTTATCAAAATTGATCCTTGCCTCTATATATGTTTTTTCTCTTTCAATCGCCATCTTTATTGTTTTTGCTGCTGCGGCTCTCCGCCTTCTGGTTCTATAAGGACAAGGTCTATACGCCGCTTATTTAAACTTAAAAACTTTGCCATAAAACATAGCTTATTATCCGGAAGCGAGTAGCCATGTGCATTCGTGACAGGCATAAAAGGATTTTTATCTACTGCATAATTTAATGTGTCTGTAAGGCGGGCATTCACAGGAAGATGGATATAGCCTACGATCTTAAAACCTGGCATGAAGATCATTACCCTCTTTTGGTCCTTTTCTATTTTTAATGGATTTGCTATTTCATCCATATAATAATTATTATACTTAAAATATAGCTTTTGTCAAATTTTATTATATAATATACAGGATTATGAGGATCACCGCTGCAAATTTTGTAAAGAGCTGTATGGGGGAAAAAGACCTTCCAAAGAACAACCTTCCTGAGATTGCATTTGCAGGCCGGTCAAATGTAGGAAAGTCTTCCCTTATTAACTGCCTTGTATTAAGGAAGGATCTGGTCAGGACAAGCCGTACACCCGGCAAGACACAGGCAATAAACTTTTTTATAATTAATAATGCCTTCTATTTTGTTGACCTCCCCGGATATGGTTATGCAAGGGTTCCAAAAGAGATGCGGGATAAATGGAGGCCGATGATAGAGGGTTATCTGTCAGAAAGAGGTGAGTTAAAAGGCATAATCTTTATCCTTGATATAAGACATGCCCCAACAGAGGATGACAGGAGCATGAAAGAGTGGCTTGAGTATTATAATATACCGATAATCTATATTGCCACAAAGGCAGATAAGATAAAAAGAGGAGATATTGCAGGGCATATAGAGATGATACGAAAAGGTCTTGGCCTTGCAAAAGACAGCGCTATCCTTCCTTTCTCAGCGCACAATAGCAGCGGCAGAGATGTCTTGTGGAAGGCCATAAATGCGCTGCTAAAGGAGGCCTGATTATTTTACGACTACTGCGAGGCCCCGCCTGTCTGAGCCTGCGCCTGCGGGATTGGCGAATAGTACGGGTCTAACTGATAGCCCTGATCAAAGGCCTCGTTCGCATCCTTCATCATGCCGAGCTTGTAATAGGAATAGCCGAGGAAATAGTAGCTCTTTGCGCTATTGGGGTTGATATTGGCGGCCTCTTTAAATTCCTCTGCCGCCACAGAGTATTCCTTTTTGAAATACAGCTCAAGACCCTTTTTAAAATGTTCCTCCGCAGCCTTTGTATCAAAGAGCTCCTCCTGTGCAAATACCGGCGCTGAAAGAAAAATGGTTATGACTACTGCTGATAACACGATTAATAATCCTTTCATCCTTACCCTCCTTTCTCAAAGAAGCGGTGCATTTTTTCAGTTTCTAATTATAATGGCTATTTTATATTTTTACAACATTTTTTCCATAGTATTTGATTTTTAGCCTTATTTATATCTTGAGCCCATTATTTTTCACTAAAATATCATTAAGGATTCGGGTATGCACGCACATCTTGCCATCAAATACCGCATGGGGCGGGAGAGCGGGGATGAGCTTAAAAAGTGTCACCCATGTCCGCTTGCAATATACTATGCTAAAAAAAGTTGTCTTGACAACTGCAATGTATTTTGGTATTTATTTACAGTAATAAATATTGAATATTTACGCTTAAAATTAAGGAGGCACTTATGTTGAGAAAGGGATTATTGTTGATTGGACTAATAGCGCTCCTTGGCTGCGCGCATGCCAAGCCTGCTGATACACCGCTTGAGGCGCCGGGCCAACTGTCTTACGAGGAGCTGCATACTACAGAGCGATTCCGTAAATACAAGTCTGTGGGCATTCGGCCGTTTGATGCCAGTGATGTGTCTTTTTTGAGCACTAATGCAGAGGAGCGCACGGAGATGGAGGCGTTTAAGCTTTCCGCCAGCGGCCATC
>JACPZJ010000114.1 GCA_016195585.1 Nitrospirota bacterium
ACGCCATAAAAAACCAGTGAGATAACAGCAAAGCGAAGCGCTAACCTTTGCAAAGGACTTAAATTTGAAACCTCTAACATCTTTTCCTCCTGTTTGCTCCAAAAAACCCTCTTACTCCCCCACTCTTGATAAGGGGGGGTGAAGGGGGATTATTTTCATAGCCTGCCTGTCGGCAGGCAGGGCATTTGTGTTGTTGCGCAAGATGAGTGTTTTTTTATTAGTTCTGCTTTACTTCCTTCTGTAACATTAGCTGTGCTATTGCCGGACCAGAGGCAACAATCACTGCATTCTTAACAAAGAGATTTCCCCCCTTTGGGCCGGAATATTCTGTAGAGCGTATTGCGTAATTGCTTGACTTATTGAACTTCCATACAATATCATTTTTACTCCCCGGAACAACCTGCATCTGAAAGAGCATTGAGCCGTCTTCCCTGAAGAGCCCAAACCCGTATGTATAGTCCTTTGATTCAAGATTAAAACGGACAGTCTGCCCCTCCTCAATTAAGAGGTGCTTTGCAGGAAGCTGGAATTGATAGTCGGCAATGGCGACATTGAATTCCTTATCCACCTTTATATTATTGCGTGAGAGGTCCCACTTAACCCATGGTATTTTGTTGAATGTCATGATATGGATGCCAACGCCTGTAAAGATTAAAATGCCGACCCATACATAAAAAACACCATTCATCTTTGCCGGAATCCTGCCATCGCGGGTGAGCTTGAAGGAATACATACCAATAAACGATAAAACAATTACCACATAAATGACATAAACCACCTTCATTAAACTAAATACATCACTTGATTCAATCATCTTCTTACCCTCCTTTCCTAAGAGAATAGAAACGCAAAAATCATACCAGTAATTTAACTCACAATAGTTTGAGAGGTAAAGAGCATATAACTAATTGTAATAAAAGGATTTTCAAGGAAGTGGCACAAAAATAATAAAGGCAGATTAAACAAACATCCTGACCTCAAAATCTACCAAATTGTATTATAATCTTTTTGAATATTATTTATAACACATTGATTTGTAAGATTTTTTCTACATAAATTATATCTTTTAGTTAACCAACATTTTTGTATGATAACATACAATTTCGTATGACAAACTTTATGTTTTAAATAACTTGTAACTGATTGATTTATTAATAAATTATAATTTAATCATACAATTTTGTAGATTAATAGTAAAAATGGTGGCGGTGGCCGATGGAATCCCGCAGATAGTTTGGAAGGACAACAAAACAACAAATGGGCAATCCATAATATGACAAATATATAACTATAATTAGCTTGACAGGGCATTTGGCAAAATATACACTTTAACGCTATAGAATACTATCTGCGGTGTAATACAAATAATAAATTGAAAGGGGGATTATATCTATGCTGCAAAGAAATTTTTTAGTTGGAGTAATAATGTTTATGATGCTTATGTGGAGTGTTTTAGCTTTTGCAGAAGAGCCTGTTTTTATGTCTCCTGAATGGGCAAAGCAGACCTGCGAGGAATGGAACAAGGACAAGGTTCTTACAGAAAATCTTCTGGAGTGGAGCAAGAATGACAAGGGACGGGGCTTTAAGATGCTACAGGTTTATAGAAAAGACTGCCCCAATGACCCATGGGTAGAATTGAAGATACAGAACAAGGACGGCAAGGTGTTATGCGCTCTGGCAGGCGAGGTAACACAGAAGCCAGATCTATCAGTGGATTATATAATGTATGCTGATACAAACCGCTGGATGGAGATGGGCAAGGGCCAGTACGGCCCGATGTGGGCAATGACAACTGGACGCTTGAAATTCTCAGGGCCCATGTGGGAGGCCATGAAAAACATGGGGCCGTTCAACAGTTTTCTCCAACTCATGGGCAAGGTTCCCTCTGATACAAAGAAGTGCAACCGTTAGCAAAAAAGCGGCATTAAAGGGGCGATTCAATGAGTCGTCCCTTTACCCTGCCATTATCATGCTCTCATGATGACGCAAAACCCTCATGTCAATAACTCAATCTTTAAATTGCTTGACATGACATTTTGGAAAATATACACTTGTGCATAATATTAAAATATAAGCCGCAGTGTAATACAAATAATAAATTGAAAGGAGATAATACCTATGCACCCGTTTTTTAAAGAAAAGAATTTTATGTGTCTATTCGGCTGCCTTGCTCTAATTGCGGTTGTAACCCTCTGTGCGCCAGCATACGCCGCTGATCAAGACCTGTCGCCATACGGCACGGCCAAGGTCAACTTGCACAAGTACAACAAGAAGATTAACCGCGTCTACGATGTGAACTACATCGACCCGCAGCACCTTAATGTTCTTGCCAACTTCATCACCAATGTGAATAAGGAAGTCGAGGGCGAGTCCGTCGTGGTTCTGCACGGACCGGAGATCCGCGTCTTTGCCAAAGAAAATTACGAAAAGTACCAGGGCATAGTCGACAAAATGGCGGGGCTCGCCAAAAGCGGGGTTGATTTCCGGATGTGCAACAACGCTATGCACGCCGCCGGCTTCGAGGCCAAGGACATCGTCGGGTTCGTGACCATCATCCCAGCCGGCTTCGCCGAGCTGATCGATCTTGAGTCCAAGGGCTATCAGCCAATCATTGCAATAGTGACGCCTGTCAAGGATTCCCGTTATCTCGATCACCCGGAACTTAAACCTGTGAAGTAAACCTTGTTCTATCCAACAAAGCGGGGCGTCAAACGCCCCGTTTTTGTGACAACCGCAACCGCAACTGGCTGAAATAACTTTTGCCACATGGTCAGGCTATGCGCCGCATAGGCTTCGCTCAATGCGGCCTCAATTTCCTTTTAACCATATTTGCCTGCTCTCTTGTAAAAAATCATCCAATTTATTTTATCCTTAATCCTAATTATCTCCTCAAAGTCTTTGAGAAGGACTATATGTATTATATCTTACAATCTATAGGCAGTCAATTTATGATCAACCTGCCATTACCATGCTTTTCTGAGGCATCAGAACCTTTCTAAGATACTGGCCTGTATATGAATGTTCAAGCCTGATTATTTCCTCTGGTGTGCCTTCGGCTATGAGCTCTCCGCCTGCATCGCCGCCTTCAGGCCCAAGGTCAATGATATGGTCTGCTGTCTTTATCACATCCATGTTGTGTTCAATTACAACAACAGTATTTCCCATTTTCACAAGCCTCTTTAACACATCAAGAAGCCTCTGTATATCTGCAAAGTGCAGGCCTGTTGTGGGCTCATCAAGGATATATAGTGTCCTTCCTGTTGCCCTTTTTGAAAGCTCCTTTGATAATTTCACGCGCTGCGCCTCGCCGCCAGAGAGTGTTGTTGCAGACTGGCCAAGCTTTATATATCCAAGCCCAACATCATTGAGTGTCCCAAGCTTTGTCTTGACATGAGGAATATTCTCAAAGAACTCCATTGCCTGACTAACAGGCATGTCAAGTATGTCTGAAATGTTTTTGCCCTTGTATCTTATATCAAGGGTCTCGCGGTTGTATCTCTTTCCCTTACAGACCTCGCATGTAACATATACATCCGGCAGAAAATGCATCTCTATCTTTATCAGGCCGTCGCCCTGACATGCCTCGCACCTGCCGCCTTTTACATTAAAACTGTATCTGCCTGGCTTGTATCCGCGCATCCTTGATTCAGGAAGCTGCGAAAATAGGTCGCGGATAAATGTAAACAGGCCTGAATATGTAGCTGGATTGGATCGAGGCGTCCTGCCTATTGGAGACTGGTCTATGTTTATAACCTTGTCAATTGCGGAGAGACCCTTGATCTCCTTGCACAGCCCTGCCCTCTCCCTTGAGTTATACAATCTTTGCGCAAGGTTTTTATATAGTATCTCTAAAATAAGCGTGCTCTTTCCAGAACCTGACACGCCTGTAATGCATGTAAGGATGCCGAGCGGAATCTTCACATCTATATTCTTTAGATTATTCTCCCTTGCATTCACAATGGTAATATACCCTTTAGGCGCCCTCCTCTGAGCAGGTGTTGGGATAACAAATTTTCCTGAAAGATATTTTCCAGTTAAGGAATTTTCATTTTCCATTATCTCCTCAGGCGTCCCTTCTGCAATAATCTCACCGCCCTCAATGCCCGCACCCGGGCCCATATCAATAACATGATCCGCGCTCCTTATGGTCTCCTCGTCGTGTTCAACAACAAGCACAGTATTGCCTAAATCACGCAGCCTCCTTAATGTATTAAGAAGCCTTACATTATCCCTCTGATGCAGGCCGATGCTCGGCTCATCAAGGATATAAAGGACGCCTACAAGGCTTGAGCCTATCTGTGTTGCGAGCCTTATCCTCTGGCCCTCGCCGCCTGAGAGTGTAGCCGCTGCCCTGTCTAACGTAAGATAATCAAGCCCTACATTCACCATAAAGCCGAGCCTCTCCCTTATCTCCTTTAATATCCTGTGGGCAATTATGGATTCCTTTTCTGTAAGCTTTAGATTGGAGAAGAACCCCAATGCCTCTTTGATTGATAGCCTTGTTGCATCTATAATAGATTTTTCATTGATCTTTATTGCAAGGGTTTCGGGCTTCAGCCTTGCGCCCTTGCATGATGGGCATGGGTGCATACCCATATATTCTGCTATCTCTTCCCTTATGTAATTTGAATCTGTTTCTTTATATCTCCTCTTTAGGTTCTCTACCACGCCCTCAAATGACCTGTAGTAGTATTCCCTCTTGCCGTCATTATCGTATGAAAATTTAATCTCCTCATCACCTGAGCCGTAGAGTATCACCTTCTGGTGCTGTGATGAAAGGTCTTTAAATGGGGCGCGCAAATCAAACCCATAATGTTTGGCAAGGGACTCAAGCATCTGATAATAATATACAGAGGAGCGCCTCTCCCATGGCTTTATTGCGCCTTCCCTGAGGGATAAATTCTTATTCGGCGCAACAAGGTCTTCATCTACCTCAATCAGGCTGCCGATGCCGCTGCACTCGGTGCATGCGCCATAAGGGCTGTTAAAGGAGAATGTGCGCGGCGCGACCTCGGGATAGCTTACGCCGCAGTCAATGCAGGCGAGCTTCTCGCTGTATAATGCATCACCCTTATCTGTTGAGGCGATTACAATCCCATCTGCCATCTTTAATGCAGTCTCAATGGAATCTGCAAGCCTTGTCTCAATGCCTGCCTTTATTATAATCCTGTCAACAATAACCTCAATGGTATGTTTTTTATTCTTATCAAGCTTTACATTCTCAGCCTCTGACAGGTCATAAATCTTCCCGTCAATCCTCACCCTCACAAAGCCGTCCTTCCTGATCTGAGCAAGCTCCTTTTTATACTCCCCTTTTCTCCCTCTTATTATTGGCGCCAGCATCTGTAGTTTTGCGCCCTCTGCCAGCGCCATCATGGAATCCACCATCTGCTGGACAGTCTGCGCAGTAATCTCTTTGCCGCATTTATAGCAATATGGCCTGCCTGCCCTTGCAAAGAGTACGCGGAGATAATCGTATATCTCTGTTACTGTGCCAACAGTGGAACGGGGATTTTTGCTTGTGGTCTTCTGTTCAATAGAAATGGCAGGCGATAGGCCTTCAATGGAGTCCACATCAGGCTTGTCCATCTGCTCAAGGAACTGCCTTGCATATGCAGAGAGGGACTCCACATATCTCCTCTGTCCCTCGGCATAGATGGTGTCAAAGGCAAGGGAGGACTTGCCCGAGCCGCTGAGGCCGGTGATTATCACAAGCCTGTCCCGCGGTATCTCTACATTAATATTTTTAAGGTTGTGCTCCCTCGCACCCCTGATTATCAGCTTCTTCTCTTCCATAAAAGACCTTCCATCAGAAAAGGTATCCAATTAATATAACATTTAATGATTATCTTAGTAAATAGTAAAGATTTATTTGCAGCATCCCTTTTCCTTGACTATCATACTTATAATAACTATACTTTACTCAACCAGACCAACATCCAGTACAGCACGAGCTTAGAAAGAGGATTTTAAAGAGATTTAAAGAGGAGGGAATAGCAGGCTGTTGAAAAACTCATATTACCGTCATTGCGAACGAAGTGAAGCAATCTCGTTTCTATATAAATCAATAAGTTATAGATTGCTTCGTCGCAA
>JACPZJ010000012.1 GCA_016195585.1 Nitrospirota bacterium
ATATCTTTCCTTTATTAGTCAGCCTTGTTTTAAGGCTTGTTGTAATGACTCTCAGGATGAGGGTTATAACAACTAAATTTGTGGATGAATTGCAGAGGAAAGGCGAGAATGCCATCTTTGCCTTCTGGCACGGAAGGCTTCTTCTTATGCCATTTGCCTATAAATCTCACAAAGGCGCCTATATAATGATAAGTAGGCACAGGGACGGCGAGTTTGTAAGCAGGGCTGTAAGATACCTTGGAATCAGCTCTGTGCGCGGCTCTACAACAAGGGGAGGCATCTCAGCATTTAAGAAACTGATAGACCTTACTGCTGATGGCTATGACATTGCCTTTACGCCTGACGGCCCAAAAGGGCCTAAATATAAGGCACAGATGGGTATAATTGAGCTTGCAAAGCTGACTGGAAAGCCGATTATACCGCTTACATACAGCGCCTCAAAAAAAAAATCCTTGGCTCTTGGGACAGCTTTATAATACCATATCCATTCTCAAAAGCAGTCATCATCTTTGGCGAACCAGTGATGGTTGATAAAGACTCTGATAAAAAACAGCTTGAGGCAAAGAGAAGAGAGCTTGAGGAAAAGCTGATTGACATAACAAGAATGGCTGATGGTTTCTGGGAAAAAGTTACGCATCCATAAAAAGTGGGTAGGCTATATTAATAGATAATATTCCATCAAAGGACGCTTCATAGAATAAGATGACAGGCTGGCGTCTTGCCGAGGCGAAGCCGCCACTGCCTGTCAGGCGGCTAACCGGCTCCGCCCAGAAGTCCCTTCGGGACTCTTCGGCAAGCCACAAGCCGATATACACCATGTTTAAGACAAAATGAAATTAAAACGAAAAGTACCAGTTAGCGGTCTTGATGACTTCGGGCTATCTTTAAGGGAATTAATTGCACTTAAGGATCGAATGATAAAGGTTAGAGTGCATTGCGCCTATGGTGAGCAAGAACCGCTATTTCCTTTTCCACCTGACATCCGTAGAAAGAAAATGGATGAGGTGAAAGGAGACTTATTTTTAAAATTAAGAGGCATTTGGCCTTCAAAGGACTATACAGTCATTGGCTCAAAAAAGAGACCGGGCGGTATTTCCGGTACAGTAAGAGTTGCTGATATAAGAAAGTTTACAAATAAAAACTTTGTACATGATATTTGGATAGAGGAAATTGAAGGAATAAGAAAGCTGAAATTAAGAAAGGTAAAATCATGGTTTGCAGTAAAAGCACATTTTGCAATCCAGATAGAAGGCCAAACCAAGGGGTTTCAGGAAGTTGAAGAACGTATAGTTATTGTAAGAGCGTTTGGCTGCAAGGATGCAGAGAAAATATTAATCAAGGCCTTCAAAAAATATCATGATCCCTATCTTAACAAATACGGCGAAATGGTTAGATGGCACTTTGAGAAAGTTGTTGATGTTTATGATATGAATGTTGATACGATTGACCCTAAAGGAACTGAAGTATTTTATGAATTCATACGTCGTCGTATGAAGCCTGAGTATGAATGGCACCCATTAAAGGAAATAAAGAAAAAGAAACGTGGCGTATAACATGTTGCAAAAAACTTTTCTCTAAACCATTGGGCTTTCTTTGCAACAAAAACGACAAGCGGTCATCGGTTTTGCCTCAGACAGCTTGTTGGGGCTGCGTCTCGTTGATGTTAATATATAAGAAATTGTGTTTGAGAATTTGTCCCATATATGCTATATATTGAAAGGACTCTTATAATGTCATTTCTTGGAAAGGCCAGATGTATTTCATATATAATTTATTTATCTATTTTTCCTTCCCACTAATCCTGCCATATCTTGTTCTTAAATCAATAAAAAGAAAAGGCTCGCTATCAGGCATTTCAGAGAGGTTTGGATTTTATCCTAATATAAACATAGGCGATAAAAAGGTCATCTGGATTCATTCAGTATCAGTTGGCGAGGTCATTGCCTCAATACCGCTTGTTATGGAATTAAAGAAAAGATATCCGAATTACTCCCTTGTCATGTCCACTGTAACTGAAACAGGAAGGGCGACTGCCATTAACAAGATTCCATTTCTGAATGCTGTTGTTTATTTTCCCTTTGACCTTCCTTTTTCTGTTAAGAATGCAATTGATAAGATTAAGCCTGTGGTATTTGTTATGCTTGAGACAGAGATATGGCCTAATTTCCTGAGGGCATTAAGAGGAAAAGGCATTCCTGCTATTCTTATTAATGGGCGCATATCTGACAGGTCATACAAAAGGTATCTGAGAGTCAGATTCTTTATCAAGGAGGTTTTAAAAAATATCTGTGTCTTTGGGATGCAGAGCGCTGCTGATACAGAGCGGATTATTAATATGGGCGCTGACAAGGAAAAAGTGGAAAGGACAGGCAATCTGAAGTTTGAACACGAGGCAAGAGATATATCATCTGATACTGTAAAAAAACTTAAAGAGTCTCTGAATATTACAGAAGATAAGGATATAATTATTGCAGGCAGCACCCACAGGGGCGAGGATGAGGAGATAATAAAGGCATATCAGACAATAAGCAAGGCAGCTCGTGAATTGCCTCTTTTGATAATTGCGCCAAGGCATTTAGACAGGCTCCCAGAGATAGAAGATATCCTAAAAAGATATAATCTCTCCTTTATCAGAAAGACAATGATAAAAAAAAGTGAGGCTTCTTCAAAATATCATGTTATCCTTCTTGACACGATTGGGGAGCTGTCAACGCTCTATTCCATTGCCTCTGTTGTCTTTGTCGGCGGCAGCTTGGTGCCTGTAGGCGGACACAATATCTTAGAGCCTGCTTTGTATAAAAAGCCTGTCCTCTTTGGCCCCTATATGCACAATTTTAAAGAAATAGCAGAGGGATTTAAAAACAAAAAAGCTGCAATAGAGATAAATAGTTCAGATGAAATGGCAAGGGAGATTATCAATATCTTAAACAATCCTGATATTGGAAGGGAATTGGGCGAGAGAGGTTTTTCTGTTGTTGTTGAGAATAAAGGGGCGCTTGAAAAAAGCATTGGATTGATTGGAAGATTTTTGTAAATATGGGCATTTTATCTGAAATAAAAAAGGGTATTTTTTATAAAGACGCCAGATCTCATATTTGGCTAATACTCTCACCACTCATTTTTTTGTCTTTTCTATACGGTATTATTCTAAAAGTTAGAGCATTTTCTTATACTGCGGGTCTTTTAAAAAAGAGAAAACTTAATGCAAAGGTAATAAGCGTAGGAAATATTACAGTAGGCGGTACAGGAAAGACTCCAATGGTTATTGCGCTTGCTGAAATCCTGATGAGAAATAATAAAAAAGCAGCCGTAGTAAGCAGGGGATATAAGTCTAAAGGAGAAAAAGGGCTAAATGTTGTTTCTGATGGCAAGGGCATCAAATTAAACCCTGAATCTGCTGGTGATGAGCCGTATTTGATAACTGAGAGATTAAAAGATGTTCCTGTATTAATCTGTGCAGACAGGTATGAGTCAGGGAGATATGCAATAGAAAATTTTGGCGTTGATACAATTATCCTTGATGACGGCTTTCAGAATCTTGCCATTAAAAAGGATATAGATATTCTCTTAATTGATGCAATGAATCCATTTGGTAGCGGTTATCTTCTTCCAAGAGGTATTTTGAGAGAGCCTCTTTCAGCTATAAGCCGTGCAGACATAATTATAATTACAAAGGCGGATATTCATAAAAACATTTCTGATATTACTGATACAATAAAATTGTATAATGCACCCGCACCAATATTTAAGGCGATTTATAAACCTTCTGAACTTGTAAATATAGCAACAGGCAGGAAAGAGAACATAAACACTCTCAAAAATAAATCTGTAACAATCTTTTCTGGTATTGCAAATCCATTGTCATTCAGTTATCTTATTGAGAATGCAGGCGCAGATATTGTTGAAGAATTTATTTTTAATGATCATTATTCGTATACAAAAGATGATATTGATAGAATTAGATTATCAGTCAAAAAAGCTGACATGATAATCACAACAGAAAAGGACGCAGTAAAAATAAGAGGATTAATTAAAGAAGATATTAATATCTGGGCAGTAAGGATAGATTTATCTATTGATAATATTACTGAATTAGAAAGGCTTTTATTAAATTGAAGGATTGGCTGTTATATCTCTTCTTAAATCTTCTTATCAGCTTTTTTAAGATATTGCCAAGGCAATTGTCAATAAAGGTTGG